>CAZOUC010000574.1:0-1883 GCA_964582825.1 uncultured Enterobacteriaceae bacterium
CTCGGTACGCAGATGGAACGGCACCTGGCCAAGCGGCTCGGCATTCCCGGCGCCGTGATCTCCACGCCGGCGCACGTACAGGACTACCCGGCACGCTTCTCGCCGCAGATGGGCTTCGAGGGCGCCAACGTGCTGTTCGACACCTGGGTCCACCCGTTGATGATGGGCCTCGAGGAGCACCTGCTGGCGATGTTCCGCGACGATTTCGAATTCAACGATCACCACCCTTCGCACCTCGCCGCACACGACCTGCGACCGTCCAGCCAGCAGCCGGCGCCGGCTGGCGAGGTCAGGCCCGACGCCCCCCCGGCGGATACCGCGTGGGACGCGGCCGCGGAGCAGGAGCTGCGCAAGATCCCGTTCTTCGTTCGCGGCAAGGCGCGCCGCAACACCGAGCAATACGCCCGCGAACACGGCGTGGACATCATCGACATCGAGACACTGTATGAAGCGAAAGCGCACTTTAGCCGCTGAGTCGACGCCGATTCGGGTGGCGATCATCACGCTCGACAACCACCTGAGCGGTGCGGTCGAGCGGGCGCGTGACCAGGTTCGCGAACAGCTGCCGGGCCTCGAGCTGAGCATGCACGCCGCGTCGAGCTGGGGCGGTAACGCCACCGCGCTCGAGACCTGCCGCGCCGACATCGCGCGCGCCGACATCGTCATTGCCACCATGCTGTTCATGGACGATCACATCCAGGCCGTGCTGCCGGCCCTGGAAGCGCGCCGCGACGCCTGCGACGCGATGATCTGCTGCATGTGCGCCGGCGAGGTCATGCGCCTGACGCGCATGGGCCGCTTCGCCATGGACGGTTCCCAGAGCGGACCGCTGGCGCTGCTCAAGAAGCTGCGCGGCAACCGCAAGAACAAGAGCACCGGGGCCCAGCAGCTCGCGGTGCTGCGGCAGCTGCCGCGCATCCTGCGCTTCATCCCGGGCACGGCCCAGGACGTGCGCGCCTATTTTCTCACCCTGCAGTACTGGCTCGCCGGCTCCCAGGACAACATCGCGCGGATGGTGACGTTCCTCGTCGACCGTTACGCCGATGGGCCGCGCGAAGTGCTGCGGGGACAGTTCAGGGCCGGGTCACCGATCGACTATCCGGAAGTCGGTGTATATCACCCGCGCCTGACCAAGCGCATCGCCGAGGACGCCAAACGCTTGCCCAAGGGTGGCGCCCGCGGCGGCACCGTCGGCCTGCTGATCATGCGCTCCTACGCCCTGGCCGGAAACACGGCCCACTACGACCGTGTCATCGAACGGTTCGAGGCGGCAGGTATGCGTGTCATCACGGCCTTCTCCAGCGGCCTCGATGCCAGGCCGGCGGTGCAGCGCTTCTTCGTCAAGGACGGCAAGTCGCAGGTGGACGCGGTCGTGTCCCTGACCGGTTTCTCGCTGGTCGGTGGTCCCGCCTACAACGACGCTCGCGCCGCTGAAGACATGCTGGCCGAACTCGACGTGCCCTACCTCGCGGTACAGGCCGTCGAGTTCCAGTCGCTCGAGCAGTGGCAGGAATCCGACTTCGGCCTGATGCCGGTCGAGTCTACGATGATGGTCGCAATCCCGGAACTCGACGGCGCCACCGGTCCGCTGGTGTTCGGCGGCCGCAGCGACCGGGTCCGTGCCGGCAGTCACCACGACATGGTCGCCGCCGAGGACCGGGTCGAGCGGCTGGTCGGCAGGGTGCGGCAGCTGGTTGCCCTGCGACGCAAGCCGCGCGCCGAGCGCAGGATCGCGGTGGTCCTGTTCAACTTCCCGCCGAACCAGGGCAATACCGGCACCGCCGCGTTCCTGGCCGTGTTCCAGTCGCTGTACAACACCCTGAGCCGTCTGCGTGACGAGGGGTACAGGGTCGACCTGCCGGCCAGCGTCGACGAGTTGCGCG
>CAZOUC010000575.1:0-1871 GCA_964582825.1 uncultured Enterobacteriaceae bacterium
TGAAAAAAGCAATACGATAATTGGTTGCTACACGGTTAAACACAAAAATCCTTAATCATTATTCGGATATAGTAAAATCAGTCATTCATGGTCACTTATGGTCATTAAGTGACTAAAGTTTCGCACCACCAAAGTACTTGATTTATCAACAAAAAAGAGTTAAAAAAAGCAGCATAAATTGTTGGTTAAATCATTAATATTTAGTAATTTAACCATGCATTTCCAAATACAAATTTATGCTGCAAGACAAAGATATTAATAAAATTTCAGAGTTAAAACATTCATTTACCCATAGCTGGGTTGAGGCTGATTTTATTTTCAACATATTAAAGACTTTTTCCTTCTCAAAGCTGAACAAAAGCCTTTCATTTTTTAAAACAAAAGGATACAGCTTTGAATGGGTATTGAGCATTTTAATATCAATGCCGTTCATGCGAATAAACACCATACACAAACTCTCAGGGCTTGTACATGCCAAGAAGGATGTCTTTTACCGGGTAAAGAATAACTCATTAATCAATTGGCGCTTTATTATGTGGCTTTTTGCCGTTAAATTCAATGAAACAACTACTGCAGAGCAAACCAATGATGAGCGGGTGAAGTGCCTGATTTTCGATGATACCACGCTGGAAAAAACAGGTAAGTTTATCGAGAAAACCTCTTTTGTATGGGATCATGTTAAGAACAGGTGTGTACTTGGCTTTAAACTTTTGCTGATGGGATACTGGGATGGGGTTTCCTTCATTCCGCTTGATTTTAGTCTTCACCGTGAAAAAGGTAAAAATGAGAAAAGACCTTTTGGGTTAAAACCAAAACATTTGCGAAAGCAATATAGCAAAAAGCGAAAACCAGGCACCCATGCTTACCACAGAGCCAGGGAAGCCGATGAAACCAAGATAGCTGTGATGCTTAAAATGCTTGACAGAGCTGTATCAAAAAGTTTTAAAATAGATTATGTATTGGTTGACAGTTGGTTTACCTGCCATCAACTGATTGAAGCTATTTTCAAGATCAAAAATCAAAAGGTTCATCTGATTGGCATGTACAAAAATGCAAAAGCTTTGTTTGGGTTGCGGGGAAAACAACAAACATACAGTCAAATCCGCAACCGCCTGGGCAAACCAAAGCGTTGCCGCAGCTTAAAGTTGTATTATCACCAAGTTCGGGTTGATTATCAAGGGTATCAGTTGCAATTGTTTTTCTCAAGGCAAGGCAAAAGCGGCAAGTGGAAAGTATTGCTATCCACCGACACCTCAATCAGTTTTATCCGCATGATAGAAATCTATCAAACACGCTGGACAATAGAAGTTTTCTTCAAAGAAACAAAGCAACTTTTGAACTTAGGCCGTTGCCAGTCAAATGATTTTGATGCCCACATTGCAGACCTAAGCATAATCATGATACAGTACATGTTGCTAAGCCTCAGGTTCCGATATGATACATATGAAACAAAAGGGTTGTTATTTGAACAACTACAATCTCAAATAATCAATCACAAGCTCAATGAGCGATTATGGGGGTTGTTTATAGAGTTGCTTCGTTTTGTCGCTGATCTCTCTGATATTATTGATTTTATGGATTTATATGAGAAAATTATTTGTGATGACAGAGCAAAGAAAATTTTAACTGGCTTACTTGGTGAAGATTACATTCATAAAGAAGCCGCCTGACAAAAATGCAATAGCTATATTAATTGATAATCAATGCATTTCAAAAACAGACTAACCTGGAAAGAATTAAAAAACAATGTTGTAGTTTTGGTGCGAAACTTTAGTTATATAGTATTTGTGAAAGTAGACATAGTTAGGAACACCGCCACTTAAAAAATCTTCTATATAGATACTTATGAAGTCTTTACCATAAGGTCTTGC
>CAZOUC010000576.1:0-1867 GCA_964582825.1 uncultured Enterobacteriaceae bacterium
CGGTGGCGCTTACTATCTGTTCCTTCGCGGGATCGACGCCGCGCACTCGCCACGGTTCGGGGTGTTCCACGACCGCCCGCCGGCGCCGCTGATCGACGCGCTCGACGCCGCGCTGGCAACCCCGGAGCGTTCCGCGTGACGCCGTCGGCTCCGCTGCGCGAGCTGCAGGCACGCGGCCGAATCCGCCCCGTGGATGCCCGGTTCGGCGCCGTCGTGGAACGGCTCGCCGGTGCGGGCGACGGACGCGTCGCCGTGGCGGCTGCGCTTGCCAGCCAGGCGGTCGGTGACGGGCACAGCTGTCTCGACCTCGTCCAGCTGCAGATCGAACTCAGCGCCCTGCAGCTCGATCCCGACGTCGCACGCTGGCTCCCGGACAGTCCGGCTTGCCGCCGGCCGGGTCAGGCCGGCGACGCGGCACCCCTGGTCATCGACCGCGGTCGCCTGTACCTGCATCGCTACTGGCGCCTGGAACGGGAACTGGCCCGGCGCCTGCGCAGCATGGCCGGCGCCTCCGCGCCGCTGCCGGCGGACCTCGACGCACGGCTGCGGCGGCTGATCCCCGGCGCCGGCCCCGGTGTCGACGGTCAGCGTCTGGCGCTTGCCGTGGCCTGCCGGTGCCCGCTGGCGGTGCTGTCCGGCGGACCCGGCACGGGCAAGACAAGCACCGTTGCCGCGCTGCTGCAGCTGCTCGACGATCTCGCCGGCGGCCAGGCGGCGGTCGCCCTGGCGGCGCCGACCGGCAAGGCCGCCGCGCGCCTGAACGAGTCGCTGCAGCGGCAGGGAGTCGGCGACCGACTTGGGATCGCGCCGGCCTGCACCGTGCACCGCCTGCTCGGTGCCCGCGGCGACGGGCGCGGTTTCCGGCACGACCGGCACAACCCGCTGCCCTGCACGGTGCTGGTGGTCGACGAGTCCTCGATGGTGGACCTGCGCCTCATGCACGCGCTGTTCGACGCCCTGGCGCCCGGGGCACGGGCCATCCTGCTCGGCGACCCGGACCAGCTCGCCGCGGTCGAGGCCGGCAACGTGTTCGGCGAGATCAACCAGGACTGGCGCGGCTACCGTCCCGAACAGGCCGCTCTCTTGGAAGACTGTCTGGGAATCCCCGTACCGGTCGATACCCGGGCCAGTGCGGCCGCGGATTCCGTGGCGGTACTGCGGCATTCGTTCCGCTTTGCCGCTGGGGGCGAGATCGGCCGGCTCGCCGCCGCGCTGCGCTGCGGCGACGGCGACCGGATCGCGGCCGCGCTCGGTGGCGGCGGCGCGCAGCTCGAGGTGCTGCCCGACGGCGCCGGAGAGCGCTGTCATGACTACGCGGCGGAGCAGTACGCCGCCTACCTCGAGGCGCTGGATGCAGGAGCGCCCGCGGCACAGGTGATGGCGCTGCGCCAGCGATTCCAGGTGCTGGCGGCCACCCGCAGCGGCCCGCGCGGCGTCAGCGGGCTCAACGAGGGCATCGCGGCAACGCTCGGCCGCCGCGGTTTCCTGCGCCGCCGCCAGGCGCGGCACGCGCTTGGCGAGCCCTTGCTGATCACCCGCAACGAACCGGGCCTGCGCCTGTACAATGGCGACCTCGGACTGGTCGTGGCCGCTGCCGACGACGAACTGAGGGCCTGCTTCCCGGACGAACGCGGCGGCCTGCGGACGCTGCCCCTGGGCCGCCTGCCGGAGCACGAAACCGCCTTCGCCATGACCGTGCACAAGAGCCAGGGTTCGGAATTCGACCGCGTGATGCTGGCGCTGCCCGCGGAGCACCGGCCGAGCCTCGATGGTCTGCTGCGCCGCGAACTGCTGTACACCGGTGTGACGCGGGCCCGTGAGTTGCTGTGCTGGGCCGGCCCGGCGCCGCGACTGCCGGAAGCCTGGC
>CAZOUC010000577.1:0-1858 GCA_964582825.1 uncultured Enterobacteriaceae bacterium
TCGAGGACGACTTGCCGGGTCTGTGCCGTGGACGGCGGGGTCTGCTGGCGCTTGCCGGAGCGGAGCGGCCCTGCCCCCGCGGCGGCGCGGATGCGCTGACCCTCGCGGTGGGTCCGGAGGGCGGCTATACCCCGTTCGAGGTCGGCCTGCTGGAACGCGCGGGTCTCGAGCCGGTGAGTCTCGGCCGGCGTGTCTACCGTGTCGAGACGGCCGTGGCGCTGCTGCTGGGACGACTCGGCTGACGCGGCACCCGCACGGGCTTCACTCCGGCAGCAAGGGGTGCGCCGCGGCGCCGGCGTCTTCCTCGCACAGCTCGCGCGCGGCGTCGTTGTCCGGCGTCATCAGGCTGATCAGCACCCGGGGCTCGCTGACGAAAGGCGTGTCACCTGCCGTGTAGACGATGTTCAGAAAACTCGCGATGCGGTCGTCTTCGAGGTGCAGTCGGATGCGGAAGCTGTGCTGGTGTTCGATCTCGCCGGCCCGGCGCTGCCAGTTCGCTGGCGCCGGGTAGGAGAGCAGTTCGTCGAGCAGCGCCTGCGCGGCCGGGTCCCCGCTGAGCAGCGCTTCCTGCTGCAGGGTCAGGAGCAGGCGGCAGGCCACGTCCTCCCAGTCGACGAGCAGCGGCCGCAGACCGTCCTCGGCAAACGCCAGTCGATAAACGTTCAGGGGGGGGCGCAGGCGGCTCTCGGGCAGCAGGCGGCGGTGCATGGCCAGCCAGCCGCCGTTGACCAGGTGGACGTTGCCGTAGCGGTCGATGGCCGATGCCGCCGTCGGTTCCACGCTGCGCAGGGTGACCTGCAGTGACTTGCGCAACCAGCGCAGGTGGTCCGCGTCCAGGTTGACGGTAAGCGGGTCCGGCATGAAGCCCGCGGCCGCGTAAAGGGTGTTGCAGTCGACACTGGGCAGGCCGAGCACCCGAGCCAGGTCGCTGACCATCGCACGACCGGGTCGCGAACGACCGTTCTCGAGAAAGCTGATGTGACGAGCCGACACGCCGGTGCGGGCAGCAAGCTCTTCCTGGCTGTACGCGACCGCGCTGCGCCAGAAGCGCAACAGGCGACCGAACGCGCCGACGTCGCCCGGCAGGTTCTTGCCGCTGTCGTTCACCCGCACCTCCCCGCCTTTATCGGCATCTTACCCGTCGGGTCATGGCCAGGAAAGCAGCACCCATCGACACGGTGAATTCGCTACACTAGTGAGTTATGACGCTTGGGTCCGATCAGTTCGCCCCGGTCGGCGACGGTGCATCCCGGTGAGGCGCTACAGCGAGGTGTCGCTGCCGCCGCGACTCGCCTATGCCCTGCTCGAACCGGGCCGGGTCATGGCCGAGCTCGGCCAGCTGGCCCTGCTGCACCCCCTGCTCAAGCGGCTCGACCGCGGCGACGGCCACACGGTGATGGTGCTGCCGGGTTTTCTGGGCGCCGACGGATCGACCGCGGCGCTGCGTCACTACATCGCCAGCTGGGGCTATGACGTGCAGGGCTGGGGACTCGGCCGCAATCTCGGGCCGGACGATGACGGCGTCCTCGAGACGCGACTCGCCGACCGCCTGCACTCGCTGTTCCAACGCCAGAACGGGCCCGTCAGCCTGGTCGGGTGGAGCCTCGGTGGATTGCTGTCCAGGGAACTGGCCCGCCAGTTTCCCGATCGCGTGCGCCAGGTCATCACCCTGGGCAGTCCGATCGGCGGTGACGTCAAGGCCACCTCGGTGTGGCGACTGTACGAGCGCACCACCGGCTCACGTGTCGACAGCGACACGATGCAGACGCGCCTGCTCGAGGTGCAACGGCCCGTGCCGGGCGTTCCCTGCACGGCGATCTACAGCCGCAGCGACGGCATCGTCGCCTGGCGCATCGCC
>CAZOUC010000578.1:0-428 GCA_964582825.1 uncultured Enterobacteriaceae bacterium
GGCTCCGGGAAGCTCTGGAATCCGAACTCGGAGTTGAACCGATGTTCGCAGCTGCGGTACCACTCGAACGGCTTGAGGCCGTGCCAGACGTCCCAGAGGTGGGCGTCGCCGCAGGTGGGGTTCCGATGGTCGGCCCGGTCGCCGCACGGGCTGTGGGGGCTGCCAGGCCAGTAGTCGGTCTCGCCGTCGTACGCCTTCACGATCGACGGGAGCAGCTTGTCGAAGACCTTGCCGTAGTCGGACCAGCTCATGGTCTTCTCGGTCCACTCCGGTCCCACGAGGCCCTGTTCGAGCTCGTTATTCCCGCACCACAGCGCGATCGAGGCGTGGTGCCTGAGCCGTCGCACGTTGTCGATCGCCTCCTGCTCCACGTTCGCGACGAACTCGTCGTCCCAGGTCGGATACGCGTAGCACGCGAACATGAAGTC
>CAZOUC010000578.1:438-1626 GCA_964582825.1 uncultured Enterobacteriaceae bacterium
GATCCCGTACTCGTCGCACAGGTCGTAGAAGACGTCCTCCTCGTAGAGCCCGCCACCCCAGACGCGGAGCATGTTCATGTTCGCCTCCGCGGCGCTCGAGACGAGGTCGCGATAGCGATCGGGCGTCATGCGGTCGTTATACGCGTCGCCGGGAATCCAGTTCGCGCCCTTGCCGAAAAAGGGAGTACCGTTGACGAGAAACTGGAACGATTCGCCCCACGCGTCGGCGTGCCGGTCGAGCTGCAGGGTTCGCAGTCCGACGCGTCTGGACCACGAGTCGAGCGGCTCGCCCTCTGCGTCGGTCAGCTCGACCTCAACGTCGTAGAGCGGCTGATCGCCCATCGTATTCGGCCACCAAAGCTCCGGATTCGCTACTCTCAGGGAGGCGGTCGCCCTCCCGGATCGCACCGCCACCGCCTTCTCCGCCACGAGCCTGCCGTTGCGAGAGATCTTCACGAGCGCGTTGAGCCGGGCGGTGGCGGTGGTTTCGGCGGTGATGTCCACGTCGACGTCGACCCGCTTGCCGCTTCGGTGAAGCTGGCGAACGTGAACGTCGCCCAGCCGCGCCGTCGAGAAACCGACGACCTCGATGTCGCGCCAGATACCACAGGTGACGGTGCGGATACCCCAGTCCCATCCGAAGTTGCACTGTTCCTTGCGGATATATCCATGATAGCCCAGCTTTTCGTTACTATTCCATCCGGGCAGGTGACGTTCGTTCTGCCGTCGGATGGTGTAGTCGAGCGCGCTCGCGAAGCGCACCCTGATCGTGTTCGCTCCTGCCTTGAGCACACCCTTCACGTCGAACTCGTACGTCCGGAACATGTTGTCGGTGCGGCCGACTTCCTTTCCGTTGACCCGGACCGCGGCGAGCGTATCGAGTCCGTGGCATACGAGCTTCACCGCGTCGTGCCCGAGCAGCTCGCTCGGAACCGTGAAGCTGCGGCTGTATTCCCAGTCGGATTCACCGACCCAGTAGGCGTCGAACTCCTGCGTGCGGTAGAACGGGTCGCTGATCCTGCCGGCGGCAAGGAGATCGGTGTGTATGCAGCCGGGAACGGTACCGGCTACCGACAGATTCTTGCCCGCCTGGCGAGCCGTCCAGGCCCCGTTGAGCGTCAGTCTGGTCATGAGGACTCCTTCACTTGATCCTATGAGAACTATCTTGCATTCTCTTGCCGTGATCTG
>CAZOUC010000578.1:1636-1857 GCA_964582825.1 uncultured Enterobacteriaceae bacterium
CGGAGCGACGGAATGTCGGACGTCATGCAGATGCACGCGCACACCACTCTGATCGACGGCCAGGAGTACAGCTGCCACACCGTCGACGAGAACCGCGCGTGGCAGTTCGAGTACCACCGGCACGTCGACTGCTGCGACCTCACCTACGTGCATCACGGTGTGTTGAAACAGGAGGTCAACGGCGTGCGCTCGGTGCTGCGCGCCGGGATGACGACGCTGGT
>CAZOUC010000579.1:0-1063 GCA_964582825.1 uncultured Enterobacteriaceae bacterium
GCTGCGACTTCGCCGGCCTCGAGCAGCAGCAGGTTCATTGCGACAGCGGCGTGGCCCAGAGGTCGTAGTCGTCGGCGCCGGTGACGCGCGTCCGGACCAGGTCGCCGGGCTGCGCGCCGTCGTACGGCGCCAGGTGCACGACGCCGTCGATCTCCGGGGCATCCGCCCAGGAGCGGCCGGTGCAGCCGTCCTCGTCGAGCTCGTCGACGAGCACGTCGATCTCGCGGCCGACCCGCGCCTCGAGCCGTTGCCGGCTGATGCCGGCCTGCAGGGCCATCAGGCGTTGCCAGCGCTCCTGCTTGATGTCTTCGGGTACCGGGTCGGGGAGGTCGTTGGCTGCGGCGCCCTCGACCGGCGAGTAGGTGAAGCAGCCGACCCGGTCGAGGCTCGCCTGTTCCAGGAACGCCAGCAGCTGCTCGAAGTCCTGCTCCGTTTCCCCCGGAAACCCGACGATGAAGGTGCTGCGGATCGCCATGTCCGGGCACTGCTCCCGCCAGCTGCGGATGCGCGCCAGGGTGTTCTCCGCGCTGGCCGGTCGGCGCATGGCCTTGAGAATGCGCGGACTGGCGTGCTGAAAGGGAATGTCCAGGTAGGGCAGGATGCGGCCGTCGGTCATCAGCGGCAGGATGCCGTCCACGTGCGGGTAGGGGTAGACGTAGTGCAGGCGCACCCAGACGCCGAGTTCGCCGAGCGCCTCGCACAGTTCCTGCATGCGGCTCTTCAGTGGCCGGCCCTGCCAGAATCCGGTGCGGTAGCCGATGTCGACCCCGTACGCGCTGGTGTCCTGCGAGATCACCAGCAACTCGCGCACGCCGGCGCGTACCAGCCCTTCGGCCTCGTCCATCACCTCACCGATCGGTCGACTGACGAGGTCGCCGCGCAGCTGCGGGATGATGCAGAAGCGGCAGCGGTGATTGCAGCCCTCCGAAATCTTGAGGTAGGCGTAGTGCCGCGGCGTCAGCTTGATGCCCTGGGGCGGGATCAGATCGATGCGCGGATCGTGTTCAGGCTGCCACGGTGCGGCCTCGTGGACGGCGCCGACGACCGCCTCGTTGGCCTGCGG
>CAZOUC010000579.1:1073-1855 GCA_964582825.1 uncultured Enterobacteriaceae bacterium
GGTGCACGTCGCGGATCGCCTGCGCGTCCTTGCCCATGCAGCCGGTGACGATGACGCGGCCGTTGCGGTCCAGTGCCTCGCCGATCGCCGCCAGCGACTCGGCCTTGGCGCTGTCGATGAAGCCGCAGGTGTTGACCACGACGACGTCGGCATCCTCGTAGCTGCCGACCAGCTGGTACCCGTCGCTGCGCAGCTGCGTCAGGATACGTTCCGAATCGACCAGGGCTTTGGGGCAGCCGAGGCTGACGAAACCGATGCGGGGTGCGGACATGGGCCTGTTCCGGCTGGAATCGCGAAGCGCCAGAGTGTACCGTGCGTCAGCGGCTGCTCCTACCATGCGGGCGGTCGCGGCTTTGTGACAATTGCCCACCCGGGGCCGGGACGAGAGACGTGACCGAGCATCTCATCGACGTCGACACTCTGCGGCGCCGGATCGACGAGGATCCGGCCTCGATCGTGCTGGCCGACTGCCGATTCGCGCTGCAGGACGCCGAGGCCGGGCGCCGCGCCTATGCCGCAGGTCACCTGCCCGGGGCCTGGTACCTGCACCTCGACGAGGACCTGTCAGCGCCGCGCGGCGCCGTCGGCGGTCGGCATCCGCTGCCCGACGTAGAGGCTTTCGGTCGCACCATGCGGCGGATCGGTCTGGGCTGCGACAGGACCCTGGTCGCCTACGACGACGGCAGCCACGCGTTCGCGGCACGCCTGTGGTGGCTGGCGCGCCACTTCGGCCATCGGGACAGCCGCGTACTCGACGGTGGCCTCGCCGCCTGGTGCCGGGC
>CAZOUC010000580.1:0-1574 GCA_964582825.1 uncultured Enterobacteriaceae bacterium
ACGCGCGCCTCGACCGCGACGAGCGCAATCACCTCGCCCGACTCGTCGAACGGCGAATCCGCCAGCGCGTACCGGCGCCGTACCTGGTCGGTGAAGCGTGGTTTGCCGGCCTGCCGTTCCGTGTCGACCGCAGCGTGTTGATCCCCCGCTCGCCGATCGCCGAGCTGATCGAGAGCGGGTTCCGACCGTGGCTGGCGTCCGATCGTCCGCTGCGGATCCTCGACCTGTGCTGCGGCAGCGGCTGCATCGGCATCGCCTGCGCCGCGTATCTGGACGTGGACTGCGTCGATCTGGCCGACGTTTCGGCCGCCGCGCTCGCCGTGGCCCGGGACAACCTGCGTCGTCACGGACTCGAGGACCAGGTCGACGTCGTCGAGTCGGACCTGTTCGACAAGCTGGCAGGGCGGCAGTACGACCTGATCGTGTGCAACCCGCCCTACGTCGACGCCGCCGACATGGCGAGCCTGCCGCCGGAGTACCGTCACGAGCCGCGCCAGGCCCTGGCGGCCGGTGACGACGGCCTGGACCTGGTGCGCCGGATCCTCGTCGAGGCCCGGCAATTCCTGAGTCCGGACGGGATCCTCGTGTGCGAAGTCGGCAACAGCGCGCCGGCCCTCGAGGCCGCCTTGCCGGAGCTGCCGTTCCTGTGGCTCGACTTCGAGCGCGGCGGCCACGGCGTTTTCCTCCTCACTGCCGCCCAGCTCGGCCCCGACCGCCCGGCCAATGGTTCCGGAGGCGATTGACGGTCAATCGTCTCCGGAACCATTGATCGATTGAACCTGGCCCGATTGATCGTTGATCGATTGAACCTGGCCCGATTGATCGGGGGCTTGTTTTATACTGCGGGGATGTCCGGGAATTCGATCGGCAAGCTGTTCTGCGTCACGACCTTCGGCGAGAGTCACGGTCCGGGGCTCGGCTGTGTCGTCGACGGCTGCCCGCCCGGCCTGGCCCTGGCCGAGTCCGACCTGCAGCGCGACCTGGACCGGCGCAAGCCCGGCACGTCGCGCTACGCGACGCAGCGGCGCGAGGGTGACGAGGTGCGCATCCTGTCCGGCGTGTTCGAAGGCGAGACCACCGGAACGCCGATCGGCCTGCTGATCGAGAATACCGACCAGCGCTCGCGCGACTACAGCGATATCGCGGCAAAGTTTCGTCCCGGCCATGCCGACTACAGCTACCAGCAGAAATACGGCCGCCGCGACTACCGGGGCGGCGGACGTTCTTCGGCACGCGAGACCGCGATGCGCGTCGCTGCCGGCGCGATCGCCCGCAAGGCGCTGCGCGAACTCGCCGGTATCGAGATTCGGGGCTACATGGCGCAGATGGGCGATCTCGCGATCGAGCGGCTCGACTGGGACACGATCGACAGCAATCCGTTTTTCTGCCCCGATGCCACACTGGTGCCGCGGCTCGAAGCGCTGATCGACGATCTGCGGCGCCGCGGCGAATCGGTCGGCGCGCGCATCAACGTAGTTGCGCGCGGCATGCCGCCGGGCCTCGGCGAACCGGTATTCGACCGCCTCGATGCGGACCTGGCGCACGCGCTGATGAGCATCAACGCCGTCAAGGGC
>CAZOUC010000580.1:1584-1851 GCA_964582825.1 uncultured Enterobacteriaceae bacterium
GGCGTCGAGATCGGCGCCGGCTTCGCGAGTGTCGAGCAACTCGGCTCCGAGCACCGTGATGAAATGACGCCTGCCGGCTTCCTGTCGAATCACGCAGGAGGCGTGCTCGGCGGCATCAGCACCGGGCAGGACCTGCTGGCGTCGATCGCCCTGAAACCGACCTCGAGCATCCACACGCCGGGGCAGACGGTGGACGTCGACGGCCTGGCCACCGAGATCGTCACCAAGGGCCGCCACGACCCCTGCGTCGGCGTGCGCGCCACGCCG
>CAZOUC010000581.1:0-1850 GCA_964582825.1 uncultured Enterobacteriaceae bacterium
GTCGCGTCGCCGTCGCCGGGCGGCTCGCCGCGCTCGTCGGCCAGCGTGCGCACGGTGGCCATGGCCTCCAGTGCCTGCTCCTCGAGCAGGCGGCAGGCGCTGAATTCCGACTGTTTGAACGCGCCGAACAGGGCCTGGTCGGTCAGCTGCGGCGAGTGGTAGAACTCGCACTCGACGCTGCGGCCGTCATCGAGCAGGCTGAATGTGAAGGCGTTCACCGGATCGGGCTCCACCGATGCGCGAAAACCGTCCGATTATAGCCACAATGCCGGCCGGCAAAGGACCTCGGCTGGCGGCGACTTCGTGCCTGCCTCTATACTGCGCGGCGCAACCCGAACGGATAGCTGTCATGCGCATCGGTATTCTCAAGACCGACCAGGTCCGACCGGAGTTCGCCGCCGAGTTCGGCGAGTACCCGGACATGTTCGCGGCGCTGCTCGAACGCGTCGACCCGGCGCTCGGATTCGTGACGTACGACGTCACACGGGACGAGTACCCGCAGAGCCTCGACGAGGTGGACGCCTACCTGATCACCGGCAGCCGCTACGGGGTCTACGACGACGAGGCCTGGATCGCCCCGCTGGAGGCCTTCGTGCGTCGCCTCGTCGAAGTCGGCAAGCCCCTGATCGGCGTGTGCTTCGGGCACCAGCTCATCGCGCAGGCGCTCGGCGGCAGCGCCGGCAAGAGCAGCCGCGGCTGGGGCGTCGGCGTGCAGACCTGGACCATCGGCAACCGGCCGGACTGGATGCGCGGCGGCGACGACCACTTCCGGCTGCTCGCCAGTCACCAGGACCAGGTGGAGACCCTGCCACCGGGCGCGACGCTGCTCGCCGGCAGCGCGTTCTGCCCGGTCGCCATGTACCAGGTCGGCGACACGGTGCTGGCGCTGCAGGGACACCCCGAGTTCGTCAAGGGGTACTCGCGCGGCCTGCTGGAGATGCGCCGCGACCGCATCGGTGAGGCGACCTATGCCGCCGGCGTGGAGTCCCTGCAGCAGCAGACGGACGAGGTGCTCGTGGCGCGCTGGATGCTCGACTTCCTGCGTCGCGCACTTCCCGCCTACGACGCGCGGCAGTATTCTTAGGTCACGCGCCGCAGCCGGTTCGCCCGCCGATGGCCCAACCCGCCAAGATCATTCCAGTCGCTGCCGGCAAGGGCGGCGTGGGCAAGACCCTGCTGGCCGCCAACACGGCGATCGCGCTGGCCGAAGCGGGGCAACGCACGGTCGTCGTCGATCTGGACCTCGGCGGTTCGAACCTGCATTCCCATCTCGGTCTCGGCAACCGCCACGCCGGCCTCGGCGACCACATCCGCCGCAAGGGCAGCGAACTGGCCGAGCTGCTGGTCGACACCGGTGTACCGGGCCTTTCCTTCATCCCCGGCGACGCGCGCAGCCCCTTCATGGCCAACATCGCCTACCAGCAGAAGCGCCGCCTGCTGCGCCAGTTGCGTGAGCTGGAGGCCGACTACGTCGTCCTCGACCTCGGTGCGGGAGCGTCCTTCAACAACCTGGATTTTTTCGCGCTGTCCAAGCACGGGCTGCTGGTCACGCAGGCCGAGTTCCCGGCGGTGATGAACATGCTGTCCTTCCTCAAGCAGTTCCTGCTGCGCCGGATCCGCCAGGAGATCGGCGGCGATCACCGCCTGCGCAAGGCGTTCGAGGCCTTCGAGAGGCGTCCGGCGGCCGAGCACGACAACGAGGTCTCCGGGCTGCGGACGGTACTGGACGAGACCCGCCCGGGCTTCGGCGAACGCGTCGACGCGCTCTGCGCCGGACTGCGGACGCGGGTCGTCGTCAACATGGCCGACTCGGCCGACGACATAGCCGTGTCACGGCAGATCGACCGCGC
>CAZOUC010000582.1:0-1850 GCA_964582825.1 uncultured Enterobacteriaceae bacterium
TCTGCTCATCGTGCTCATGGCCTGTCTGGCTTTGACCGTTGATACCGGCTACATGTACACGATGCAGACGCGCCTGGACCGCGCCGTCGACGCGGCCGTGGTCGGCCAGGCGGCGCAGCGACTCGCGCTCGACCGCATCGCCGCGTTTCCGTCCGCGGCGCGTCCGGTCGCGGTCGCCGCGCTGCCGGGCGATCCGGCTCCGGTGCTCGGCCTGCAGCGCGCCGTGCGCGCGGCCCTGGGCGCGGTCGGACTGGCGCCGGACCACGACCGTTACCGGCCGCACGTCACCCTGGCCCGCCTGCGCGGCCGCGGTGCCCTGGCGCTGGAAGCGATCGACTTCGGGCCCGGCGAATTACCCATCGACCGGGTATGCCTGTTCGAGAGCCTCGGCACGCCGCAGGGCGTGCGCTACCCGGTGCGCTACGAGCGCCTGCTCGATGACGCGTCCGCAGACTGACCGCGCCGTCGACGGCGCCGGGCGCGGGGTGCTGCGCTCGAGCCTCGTCGTCAGCCTGATGACGATGCTCTCGCGGGTGCTCGGCCTGGCGCGCGACATCGTCATTGCCAGCTGGTTCGGCGCCGGTTCCAACACCGACGCGTTTTTCGTCGCGTTCAAGGTGCCGCAGTTCCTGCGGCGCCTGTTTGCCGAGGGCGCGTTCTCGCAGGCTTTCGTGCCGGTGCTGTCCGAGTACCGGGAGCGAGCCGCCGCCGAAGTGAAGGGCCTGGTCAACGCGGTCTGCGGCGCGCTGGGCCTGGTTCTGGCGGCGGTGACCGGCTTCGCGGTGCTGGCCGCGCCGCTGGTGACGGCCCTGTTCGCGCCGGGTTTCATCGCGGTGCCGGACAAGTTCGCGCTGACCAGCGAGATGATCCGCATCACCTTTCCGTACCTGCTGCTGATTTCCCTGACCGGTTTCGCCGGCGCGATCCTGAACAGCCACGGCCGCTTCGCGGTGCCGGCGTTCACGCCGGTGCTGCTGAACCTGAGCCTGATCGCCGCGGCGGTGCTGCTGTCGCCGCAGCTCGCCGAGCCGGTGCTGGCGCTGGCCTGGGCGGTGCTGTTCGCCGGCGTGGCGCAGCTCGGCTTCCAGCTGCCGTTCCTGGCACGCCTGCAGTTGCTGCCGAGGCCGGTCGTGGACCTGCGTCACGAGGGTGTGCGGCGCATCGGCCGGTTGATGGTGCCGGCGCTGTTCGGCGTCTCGGTCAGCCAGATCAACCTGCTGCTCGACACGGTGCTGGCGTCCTTCCTGCCGACCGGCAGCATTTCCTGGCTGTATTACTCGGACCGGCTCGCCGAGCTGCCGCTCGGCGTGTTCGGCATCGCGATCGCCACGGTGATCCTGCCGACCCTGTCGCGCCAGCATGCCGCCGAGTCGCCCGAGCGCTTTGCGGCCCTGCTCGACTGGGGCCTGAAGATGGTGCTGATGATCGCGCTGCCGGCCGCGCTGGCGCTGGCGATCCTGGCCGAACCGATCCTGGTCACGCTGTTCCAGTACGGCGCGCTCGGCGCGCGCGACATCGACATGGCCGCGCTGAGCCTCATGGCCTACGCGGCCGGCCTGCCGGCCTTCATGCTGATCAAGGTGCTCGCCAGCGGGTTCTACGCGCGCCAGGACATGAAGACGCCGGTGACGATCGGCATCACCGCGATGGTCGCCAACATGATTCTGAACCTCGCCCTGGTGCTGCCGCTGCACCACCTGTACGGGATCGGCCATGTCGGCCTGGCCCTGGCGACGAGCCTGGCCGCCTGGCTGAACGCGGGCCTGCTGCTGCGCGGACTGCTCCGTGCCGACGCGTACCGGCCGGGCGCGGCGAGCCGGCGCGAGCTGGCATCGATGGCGCTGGCCGCG
>CAZOUC010000583.1:0-306 GCA_964582825.1 uncultured Enterobacteriaceae bacterium
GGTAGCGATTTTGCTTGTCGATAAACAGAAATCAATTTTGACGAATCAGAAGTTTAAAATCCCTTTTTTCCGGTTCATAAACGATTTGCGATGAATTATTAAAAACGCTGAGATCATTGATATGGCTATCGATATCAAAATTTTGCGACCATACTAATACCGTAGAAATGATTTCCTTGTTTTCTTTAGGTAGGGGAAGCTGACTAAGGCGAAGACATTCTTTCTTGATTTGATTGATCCGCAGTTCTAAAAGCTTTCTGTCTTTTGAACGAGAGACCTCAATCATATATTTTACGACCTGTTCGC
>CAZOUC010000583.1:316-636 GCA_964582825.1 uncultured Enterobacteriaceae bacterium
CGCCTAACTTTTCTGAAAATTTGTCGCCGGTTTTCTTGATCCTTTTTTTTCGAATCTTTTTACGTTTTGGGCTTTTAGCGGAACTTGATTTGTTATTTCTGTATCTGATGAGTACTATTAGGCTTAGCATCATTCCGGCTAATAGCAGTAAAATCAACCAGAAATAAAAGTTGAAAATAAGATCTTCTATGTATAATCCCCTCATTTTCTCTCCTATATCTATGAGAATCAGATTTTATATGTTCTAAATATACAATTCTTCATATTAATTATCGGCTTAAGTCACTTAAAGTTATAAGAAAAACGGATAAACGACAAAT
>CAZOUC010000583.1:646-1846 GCA_964582825.1 uncultured Enterobacteriaceae bacterium
TCAATTATAATTATAACAGATTGATAGGGGCTTACTATATACCGAGTGTTAATTATCAGTTAACATTTGGTGAATTCAGTGTTAAGGGGATATTAATGGGACTAAAAGAACGAAAAGAAAGAGAAAAAGAAAGGCTCCGTCAAATGATTCTTGATTCGGCGGCGAAACTGCTAATCAAAGAAGGTTATGAGAATATTTCCATTAGAAAAATAGCTATGGATATAGAATATTCGCCCGCTACAATTTATCTCTATTACAAAGATAAAAAAGATTTGATAAAAAGCGTAATATCAGAGAAATATTTTACTCTGCTTGAGGATTTGGAGGAAAAGGTCTCATCGTATTCCGATGACCCTGTTGAACGGATGAAATTCGCGATAAGGACTATTATCGAAAAGTCATTAGAATATTCAAATCTGTTTCTTACTATCTTTTGCTCAGAGATTGTTAAAGAAACGAATAAAGTTCCTTTATTAAGTGAAGGGAGTTTTAGTTCTTCTATTTTCTTTCCATTATACAATGAGATTAAAACGGCTCAAGATCAAAATAAAATTAAAAGTGATTTGGATCCTGAATTAGTTGCTCAGATTTTATGGACCCATATTTATGGTTTGATTAATCTGATTGCCCTTGATGATAAGCTTACTGATAGTCGAAAAGCTCAGTTAATTGAATCACAGATTCAAATGATATTAACAGGTTTATCAGTATAAAACTTGATTTTTCTAGTTGTTTACTATACTATGATAGAAAGTTAACGAAAGTTACTGAACGATATTTATGAGGGGCTATTTATGGGAGTTAAGGAAAGAAAAGAGCGCGAAAAGGAAGAATTGCGGCAAAGGATTATGTCCGCGGCTGAGGAGCTAATTGTTAAGGACGGCTATGAAAAGCTGTCGGTAAAACGTATCGCTGATAAGATTGAGTACTCACCTACCACTATCTATTTATACTTCAAGGACAAATCTGATTTGGTCTACAGTCTCATTAAATCACGTTTTGAGCATTTTAGTACAGCTTTAGAGAAGGCTTATGAAGGTATTACTGATCCGGTTGACAAGATTCGCTTAGGCCTAAAGGTATTTATTGAGCGAGGTTTGGAAAACCCGAATTTTTATCTTGCGGTTTTTTTAAATGACCTTGAACACCTTGAGAACACCGGGGTTTTAGTTAATGAAGGTTATTCTCGAAGTGAGGGCT
>CAZOUC010000584.1:0-1841 GCA_964582825.1 uncultured Enterobacteriaceae bacterium
TCTGGCACGGAGGCTCCGGCGGGCCAGGGGCCGCTGCCGGAAACGTCGGCGGCCAGGGACGGCCGCCGTCGAGCCGACAGGGATGTCGCTGTTTGCGTTTTCCGGCAGCGGCGCCTGGTCTGGCGGAGCCGGGGTCGACTCGGAGTGACGGAATCCCCGGCCTCAGCGCTTGCTGGAGGTTGGGACGGTGCCGTTAGTGTGGCTGAGTGGTCCGTACTTGGGTGGGGACAGGATGATGCGGTTGCCTGTCGGCGGTGGCAGGGGCTGGAAGGGTGGTGCGGCCTTCGCTGTCCCCTGAGTTTTAACCGATCCTGTCCCCGTTCGGTGCCGCCGCGGGTGGACTTTGGCACGGAGGCTCCGGCGGGCCAGGCGCCGCTGCCGGAAACGTCGGCGGCCATGGACGGCCGCCGCGAGCCGACAGGGATGTCGTTGTTTGCGTTTTCCGGCAGCGGCGCCTGGTCTGGCGGAGCCGGGGTCCAAGCGGAGCGCAGGCCCGGCTAGTCGAAATCGTACCGCAGGCGCACTCCCCAGGTGCGCGGCGCGCCGCGGAAGGTGTTGTAGCCGATGAAACCGAAGCCCGAGACGGCGTAATCCTCATCGAGCAGATTGCGGCCCCACAGGCCGACTTCCACACCTGACCCGGGCAGCAGCAGCTGCAGCGCGGCGTCCCAGCTCACGTAGTCCTGCTGACGCCTCTCGGGGAGACCTTCCGCATCGAGATAAAAGGCGCTGCGGTACTTGGCCTGGCTGTCGACCGCGACGCCGAGGCCGGAAGCGAGTGACCACTCGTAGCGCGCCGCCAGCGTCGCCGACACGCGCGAGGCAAAAGGCAGCGGGTTGCCGTCGAACAAGGCCGCGTTGCCGCCGAGATCGCCGTCCTGGTCGATCTCGGTATCGAGCAGAGTCAGCGCCGATTGCAGTTGCAGACCGGCCAGGGGCCGCCAGTCGAGCTCGAGATCGAGGCCCTGCGAGCGAGCCGCATCGAGATTGGACAGCGAGTTGCTGACAATCGAACTGCCGTCGGGCAGATCGAAGCGTACGAAGATGCGCGCCTGCGGGTCGTCGTAGTCCTGGTAGAACAGCGCCGCGCTGCCCTGCAGGTTCGAACCGAGACGCGCCCGCAGACCCAGCTCCCAGGCGGTGACCGTCTCGGCCCCGAACAGGCCCTCGTCAGCGAAGTGCGTGGCGTTGTTCTGTACCTCGCCGTTGAAACCGCCGCTCTTGAAGCCGTTGGCGACGGCGAGATACACGGCGCCGAACTCCGACAGCTCCCGGCGCAGCGCCAGGTTGCCGCTCCAGCGCCGCTCCTCGATGCGGTTGGCGCCGCGCGCCGGCCCCAGCCCGTCGCGGTTGTTGAAGGCTACCGTGCCGTCGTCGAACAGGTGGCGCCCGGCACCGAAGCCGGCAATGTCCTCGACGGTGTAGCGCAGGCCCGCGGTCAGCGTCCATAGGTCGCTCAGCGCCAGGTCGTTGTAGCTGAACAGCGCCGCCGTATCCCGGCCCTGCGCGATATCGGTGACGAGGGTCATCGGCGTACCCGGCGAGGCCGGATTCGGGCCGACGCGCCCCGGCGTGCCGACGTAGGGGCAGCTGCCGAGCAGCGTGAGCGGATCGAGCTCGCCGCACCAGATGGTGTAGCGCTGTTCGAAATCGTCGGTGGCGGCAGCGAGTCCCAGCAGGGTTTCCAGGGAGCCGGCGCGCCGGCGCAGCTGGAACTCCTGGCTCCACTGCCAGAAATCGCGGTCGTACGACAGGTTGGCGTTGAGCGAGGGCACGCCGAAGGGCGCCGGCGACCCGTCGAAGTCGAAACCGTACTGCTGGTTGTAGGCCTCCAGCGCGGT
>CAZOUC010000585.1:0-1836 GCA_964582825.1 uncultured Enterobacteriaceae bacterium
GTGACCAGGCTGTACGAGCCCGTGGAGCGCGCGTGCATCTTGTCGTCGACCAGGTGGTTCAGCTTGAGCATGTACATGTAGCCCACGGTTACCGGCCGCTCGAAGGCGTCGCCGGTGCGGCCGTCGAACAGGGTCATCTGGCCCGACTCGGGCTGGTCGGCGAGTTTCAGCAGCGCCTTGATCTCGTCCTCGACGGCGCCGTCGAACACCGGCGTCGCCATCGGCACGCCCTTGCACAGGTTTTTCGCCAGGTTTTCGATCTCCCCGTCGGACAGCGACTTGATGTCTTCCTGGCGGCCACGCCCGGTGGCGTACACATCGTCGAGGAACTTGCGGATCTCCGCCGCCTTGCGTTCCTCGCGGATCATCCGGTCGATCTTGTTGCCGAGCCCCTTGGCGGCGAGGCCGAGGTGGGTCTCGAGAATCTGGCCGACGTTCATCCGCGACGGCACGCCGAGCGGGTTCAGAACGATGTCCACCGGCTCGCCCTGCTCGTCGTAGGGCATGTCCTCTTCGGGCATGATCACCGAGATCACGCCCTTGTTGCCGTGACGGCCGGCCATCTTGTCACCGGGCTGGATACGGCGCTTGACGGCCAGGTAGACCTTGACGATCTTCAGCACGCCGGGCGCCAGGTCGTCGCCCGTCGACAGCTTGTACTTCTTCTCGTTGAAGCGCTCCTCGAGGTTCTTGCGGCGCTCGGCGAGGTTGGCTGCGGCGGCGTCGAGCTGGCTGTTGAGCTCGTCGGTCACCATGCGCAGCTTGAACCACTGTTCCTTGTCGAGTTCCTCGAGCGCGGTCTTGGTCAGGGTGCTGCCCTTCTTGACGGGGCCGGCCCCGGTCGCGACCTTCTTGCCGACCAGCAGGTCCTGCAGGCGCTCGAAGGTGGCGTTCTCGACGATACGGAACTCATCGTTCAGGTCCTTGCGGAACTGGTCGAGCTGCATCTTTTCGATTTCCAGCGAGCGCTGGTCCTTGGGCAGGCCGTCCCGGGTGAAGATCTGCACGTCGATAACGGTGCCCTTGGTACCGGACGGCACGCGCAGCGAGGTGTCCTTAACGTCCGAGGCTTTCTCGCCGAAAATCGCCCGCAGCAGCTTCTCTTCCGGCGTCAGCTGGGTCTCGCCCTTCGGCGTCACCTTGCCGACCAGGATATCGCCCGCGCCGACCTCGGCGCCGATGTAGACGATCCCCGACTCGTCGAGCTTGCTCAAAGCGCCCTCGCCGACGTTGGGGATGTCGGAGGTGATCTCCTCCGAGCCGAGCTTGGTGTCACGCGCGACGCAGGTCAGTTCCTGGATGTGGATCGTCGTGAAGCGGTCTTCACGGACCACGCGCTCCGAGATCAGGATCGAATCCTCGAAGTTGTAGCCGTTCCAGGGCATGAAGGCGATGCGCATGTTCTGACCGAGCGCCAGCTCGCCGAGGTCGACGGACGGGCCGTCGGCGAGAATGTCGCCACGCGCGACCTGGTGGCCGGGCCGCACGACCGGGCGCTGGTTGATGCAGGTATTCTGGTTCGAGCGCGTGTACTTGGTCAGGTTGTAGATGTCCACGCCCGCTTCGCCGGCTTCCATCTCGTCGTCGTTGACGCGCCCCACGATGCGGCCGGCGTCGACCGACTCGATCTCACCGCCGCGACGCGCGACGACGCAGACGCCGGAATCGCGCGCCACCAGGCGCTCGATTCCGGTGCCGACCAGCGGCTTCTCGGAGCGCAGCGTCGGCACCGCCTGGCGCTGCATGTTCGAACCCATCAGGGCGCGGTTGGCGTCGTCGTGCTCGAGGAACGGAATCAGCGACGCCGCGACGGACACGACCTGCTTCGGGGACACG
>CAZOUC010000586.1:0-1478 GCA_964582825.1 uncultured Enterobacteriaceae bacterium
TCTCGGAACCCCGGTACACGTCCTTCTCCGGGTGCCAGATGTCTTCGCGGCCGAACGCGAAGCCGAAGGTTTTCAGGCCCATGGACTCATAGGCGACGTTGCCGGCAAGGATCATCAGGTCGGCCCAGCTGATCCGGTTGCCGTACTTCTTCTTGATCGGCCACAGCAGGCGCCGTGCCTTGTCGAGGTTGACGTTGTCGGGCCAGGAGTTGATCGGCGCGAAGCGCTGGTTGCCGGTGCCGCCGCCCCCACGGCCGTCGGCAATGCGGTAGGTGCCGGCCGCGTGCCAGGCCATGCGGATCATCAGGCCGCCGTAATGGCCCCAGTCGGCCGGCCACCACTCCTGGCTGTCGGTCATCAGTGCGTGCAGGTCCCGCTTGAGGGCGTCGACGTCAAGGGTGCGGACCGCCGCTCGGTAGTCGAAGTCCCCGTCCATCGGATTGGTCTTGCGGTCGTGCTGGTGCAGGATGTCGAGATTGAGGGCTTCCGGCCACCAGTCCATCGTCGACTGCGCGACTTCGGTCGCGCCACCGTGCATCACCGGGCAGCGGCCGGTCGTTTGCGTTGCGTTGCTGTTCATCTGCGTATCTCCCAGTGTCGTTTCATCATCGGAACCGCTCGGTCTGCTGTTGCGGCTGCGCATTGCTGCGACTCGACGCGGCGTGCTGCGCCTCGTGACTGCAGTTATACGCCCGGCTGTTCTTCTGAAAAATCGATATTTATTGATTACGTCGTTCGGCGAACCAGATCGTTCAAGGCCCTGCGCCGGCCCACGGCCACGCTGACACCGGCCCAGCACGTCCAATTGATTCGTGGGCTTGTACTTGCCACTTGATCCCCGCATACACTGGTCTTGTACTGACGAATCGCGATCAGCCATTGCGGCAGCAGCACCGCTGCCGCAATGGGCATCGTGCAACGCCCCGCAAGGAAACCACCGCTATGGAACGCCAGCCGGGTGCGACTGCCTGGCACAGCCTGAGCGCCGACGAGGCGCTGCAGGCCGTTGATGCCTGCCGCGAGGGATTGAGCGCGGACGAGGCGCGCCGCCGACTCGAGTCGCAGGGCCCGAACCGGCTGCCGGAGGCGCGGCGCCGAGGGCCGCTGCTGCGCTTTCTCGCGCAGTTTCACAACGTGCTGATCTACGTGCTGCTGGCGGCCGGGGTGGTGACCTCGTTGCTGCAGCACTGGCTGGACGCGGGCGTCATCTTCGGCGTCGTGCTGATCAACGCGGCCATCGGCTTCGTGCAGGAGGGCAAGGCGGAAGGCGCGCTGCAGGCGATTCGCGACCTGCTCTCACCCAGCGCGACCGCCTGGCGCGACGGCCAGCCGCTCACCGTGGACGCCGCGGACCTCGTCCCCGGCGACATCGTGCAGCTGCAGTCCGGCGACAAGGTACCGGCCGACCTGCGGTTGCTGCGCGCCAAGAGTCTGCAGGTCGACGAGGCGGCGCTGACCGGCGAATCGGTTCCCGTCGA
>CAZOUC010000586.1:1488-1834 GCA_964582825.1 uncultured Enterobacteriaceae bacterium
GGCGTAGAGGCCAGCGACGCAGGGACGCCGCTGGCCGAGCGCCGCTGCATGGCCTTTTCCGGCACCATGGTGACCCACGGCCAGGGCCGCGGCGTCGTGGTCGCCACCGGGGCCGACACCGAAATCGGGCATATCAGCGCCCTGGTCGCGGAGGTCGAAGAGCTGACCACGCCGCTGCTGCGGCAGTTGGACCAGTTCGGGCGCTGGCTGACCGCGGCCATCCTGGTGCTGGCTACGGCGAGCTTCGGCTTCGGTGTGCTGGTCCGCGAGTACACCGCCGCCGAGATGTTCCTCGCCGCCGTGGGTCTGGCGGTGGGCCTGGCGTTGCAGGGTACGCTGGGCAACT
>CAZOUC010000587.1:0-275 GCA_964582825.1 uncultured Enterobacteriaceae bacterium
GCAGGTCGACAGCTTCCGGCACCAGTTCACCTGCGAAGTCCCGCAGGCGGCCGAGGGTATCGACGTTGTCGACCCGGATCTTCTCGACCGGTCCGCGCACCAGGTCCCGCAGGGTCCGCAGGGCGAGTGGCAGGTCCTCGTAAACGCGGCTCGGCTGCGTCGCCTGGCGGATCCGCTCCTCGACGTTGCGCCACAGGCGCTGCAGGAACTGGATCTCGGCGTCGATGCCGTCGCGCTCCACGCCCTCTGCCGCGGTGCGCACGATGTAGCCACCG
>CAZOUC010000587.1:285-1831 GCA_964582825.1 uncultured Enterobacteriaceae bacterium
ACCGGCCTGCTGCAGGCCGCGCTCGTCCAGGCAGGCGGTCACCAGGCCACGCAGGCGTTCGCGCTCGGTTTCGTCGTCGATGCGCTGGGAAATGCCGATATGCTCGTTGCGGGGCATGTACACGAGGTAGCGCGCGGACAGCGACAGGTGGCAGGTCAGGCGCGCGCCTTTGGTGCCGAGCGGGTCCTTGTTGACCTGGACGGTGATCAACTGACCTTCGTGCAGCAGGTCGCGAATGTCGGTGCCGTCGTCATGGCGGATCTCGTGCCCCTGCTCGTCGAGACTCACCGTGTCGGTGACGTGCAGGAAACTCGCGCGTTCGAGGCCGATGTCGACGAAAGCGGCCTGCATGCCGGGCAGCACACGCATCACACGGCCGACGTAGATGTTGCCGACGATGCCACGATTGCGGCTGCGCTCGATGTAGACCTCCTGCAGCATGCCGCTGTCGACCAGGGCGACGCGCGTCTCCACCGGCGTGTCGTTGATCAGTATTTCTTCACTCATGGCGTTGCCGTCCCGTTACCCAGGCGCGGATCGAGGCCGCACGCGGCGAGCAGCTGTGCGGTCTCGTACAGGGGCAGACCCACCACGTTGCTGTAGCTGCCACTGATCGAGCGCACGAACATCGCGGCGCGACCCTGGATCGCGTAGGCGCCGGCCTTGTCGCGGGGCTCGCCGCTCGCCCAGTACTCTGACATATGGACCGCCGACAGCGGTCCGAATTCGACTTCGGTGCGGCACAGTGCGTCGCGCGTCACGTCCGCGCAGACCACGGCGACGCCGGTGTAGACCTGGTGCTGCCGGCCCGCCAGCAGGCCGAGCATGCGCAGGCCGTCGGCGCGGTCGGCCGGCTTGCCGAGCACTTCACCGTCGATGCAGACCGCGGTGTCGGCACCGAGCACGACCAGGTCGGCTGGCGCGTCGCAGGCCTGCCAGACCGCCGTGGCCTTGTCCCTGGCCAGGCGCAGCACGTCATCGGGACCGGGCTCGTCGCCACGCCGCGTCTCGTCGACCCGGGCCGGCGTAACACGCGGCGACAGTCCGAGCTGCCGGAGGAGTTCGAGGCGTCTCGGCGACGCGGAGGCCAGGCACAGGATCCGCATCGGCCCAGTTTAGCCCATGCGGACGCCGCGCGGTCCGCGGCCGTTCAGGGGCCGGTGACCAGGTCGAGGGCCTGGCGCAGCAACGGCCAGACCAGGGCCGAGGTGATCGATACGGTCAGCACGCGCAGGTCGAGGCTGCCGATGCCGGCGATGCCCTGCACCCAGAGATTGAGCGTGATGTACACCGCGACCAGCAGCACGACGATCGCCGGCTGCTGCCAGCTGCTGAGCAGTGTCAGGCGCCGCATCAGCAGATGGGCCAGGTAGGCGAATACGGCCAGCGCGAGGGCGTGCTGGCCGAGTGGGCTGCCCTCGATGCCGTCGATTACCAGGCCGAGCAGCCAGGCCCAGCCCACGCCGATGTGCTCGGGGTAGCGCAGCATCCAGTACAGCAGCAGCAGCGCCGGCCACTCCGGGCGCCACCAGGCGAAGTAGGTGCC
>CAZOUC010000588.1:0-1826 GCA_964582825.1 uncultured Enterobacteriaceae bacterium
GGATGCCCTGCTCGACCAGGCGATACAGTCCGACCGCCTGCAGCTCCTGTTCCAACCGATCGTCAGCCTGCGCGGCGACAGCAGCGAGTACTACGAAGTGTTTCTCGTCGTCGACGACAGCGGCACCACTCGGCCCGCCGAAGACTGGGTTCGCGACCATGGTCTGGAGGGCGCGTCGAGCAAGCTGGACCGCTGGCTCATACTCGAGTCACTGCGAGCCCTGCGCGACCAGCGTGGAACGCACCCCAACACCCGCCTGCTGATCAACCTCGACGCGGCCAGTGTCCTCGACGACGAGTTGCCGAAGTTCCTCTCGACCAGTTTCCGGGCGTCGGAACTGCCGCCGGAGACCGTCACCTTCCAGCTGCCTCTGCCGGTGGTCAACGCCCACCTGAAGAACGCGCGCGATTTCGCCGACCGCCTGCACGGTCTCGGCTGCAAACTCGCCATCAGTCGCATCGGCTGCGACGGCAACGCCCTCGGCGCGCTCGAACACCTCAAACCGGTGTTCGCCAAGCTCGACGCCACGGTCGGCGACCTGCTCGGCAACAACAGCGCCGTCGACGAACAGCTCAAGCCGCTGGTGGAATCGCTGCACGGCATGCAGCTCGCATCGATCATGCCGCAGGTCAAGAGCGCGGGCGCCCTCGCGGTGCTGTGGCAGCTCGGCATCCACTTTATCCAGGGCGACTACCTGCAGCGGCCGTCACCGGTGATGAACTACGAGTTCACCGATCTCGCCTGAGGCGGCCTCGCGGTCGCTGATGCCGAGCAGGTAGAGGATTCCGTCGAGTCCGAGCGTCGAGATCGCGTGGCGCGCCGACTCGCGCACTACCGGCTTGGCGCGGAAGGCAATGCCGAGGCCGGCAATGCTGAGCATCGGCAGGTCATTGGCGCCATCGCCGACGGCGATCACCTGCTGCAGGGAAATGCCCTCAGCGGCGGCGAGCTGGCGCAGCAACTCCGCCTTGCGCGCGCCGTCGACAATAGGCCCCGACACCCGCCCGCTGACCGCTCCGTCGCTGATCTCCAGTTCGTTGGCGTGCACGAAGTCGATGCCGAGACGCTGCTGCAGTACGCGGCCGAAGTAGCTGAATCCGCCGGACAGGATCGCTGTCCGGTAGCCGAGCCGGCGCAGGGTCGCGACCAGGCGCTCGGCGCCGTCGTTCAGCTCGAGGCCGGCGGCGACTTCGGCGAGCGCCGCTTCCGGCAGCCCCTTCAGCAGCGCCACGCGCTGCCGGAAGCTCTGCTGGAAGTCCAGCTCGCCGCGCATCGCGCGCTCGGTGATCGCCGCCACCTCGGCACCGCAGCCGGCGCGCTGCGCCAGTTCGTCGATGACTTCGACCTTGATCAGGGTCGAATCCATGTCGAAGGCCACCAGCCGGCGCGTACGGCGGAACATGTTGTCTTCCTGGATGGCGATGTCGATGTCCAGCTCGCCGGCGAGCTCGAGAAAGTCGCGGTGCACGCGGGCCGTGTCCTCGAGGTCACCGCGCACCGAGAACTCCACACAGGCCTTGCCACCGGCGTCCACGGCGTCCACGGCGTCCACGGCGTCCAGGTCGATACGGCCGGACAGGCGCCTGATCTGGTCGATGTTGAGACCGTGTCGGGTGACCACGGCAGTGACCCGAGCAATCTCCCGTGCGCGTATCTTGCGTGACAGCAGGGTGACGATGTGGCGGGGCTTGCCCTGTTCGGCGACCCAGGCGCGATAGCGCTCCGGGGAGACGTCCGCCAGGCTCGCAGCCAGACCCAGAGCCCCACAGGCGGCCGAGAATTCCCGCGCCAGGTCCTCTTGGGGAGTCCCGCCCGGCAACTCGACC
>CAZOUC010000589.1:0-1822 GCA_964582825.1 uncultured Enterobacteriaceae bacterium
GGTCGAAGCTGCGGCCGTACTGCTCTTCGAGCTGCGCCGCCCGCCTTCGGATCTCGTCGATCTTCACGGTCGGGAAGCGTCGACGCGCTTCGCGAACGATGAGGTGCTTGTTGATCACGTTCTCAGTCGTGAGCGAGCGGATCTGGTCTTCGGGGAGCTTGAGGTTCTCCGGCCGGTCCGCCTGGCTCTGCATCAGGCGGCCGAACTCCGCGCTGAGCTCGGCCGGGTCGATGGTCACGTCGTCGATCTTCATGCCGCGAGTCTACGGGAGCGACGATGCGGCTGCAAGTGCTCGCCGTCGGCCGGGCAGTCGTCGCGCGGCCGGTCCCCGGTGCGCTCTCCGCCGTACGGAAAAAAAGTGACAGAAATCTCGTCGCAGGTGTTGACAGAGTTACGGACCGCGGTGCATACCAGTAGCACCCTTTTCAGGAGGCAGTTTGTGATGAAGCACAGAACCCCGAATATGATCGCCGGTGGCGCTGGTTTCACGCGCACTGAGCTCGGTAGCTGCCTTCCTGAGGCGAAGGGATGACAGACCGAACGGTCTGACCCGCATCCATCTTCCGTAGACAGGCTACCTGACTCAGTCCGCACGACGGAACCGGTTGTACGCTTGTGACGCTGCCGCCGTGTCCTCCGTCTGGGCCCCCTCCACCGTACGCGGTGGATCGATCGGGGCATCGTTTTCAAATCGTGGTGTTGAGATGAGAGAAGAAGAACGAACAACGAAGCCGGGCAAGCTCTCGCAGCTGTGGGAGTTCATGACAGGATACCGCCTCACCTACGTCGCCGCCGTGGTCTCGGTCGCGGTCGCGACCGTCGCCGCCTACGTCGTGCCGTTGGTGGTCCGGCTGACGATCGACTCGATCATCGGCGACAAGCCGGTCGACCTCCCGAATCGGATCGCTGACTGGGTTACCAACGTCGTTACGGTCGAGTATCTCGGCAGAAACCTCTGGGTGCCCGCCGCGGTGATCCTCGTGATCACCGTCGCAGGCGGTGTGTTCCAGTTTCTGCAGAAGAAACTCTCCGCGCAGGGGATCAGGGAAGACCTGTACGACCATCTCCAGCACCTCTCCTACGACTATCACGTCAAGGCCGAGACCGGCGACCTGATCCAGCGGTGCACGAGCGACGTCGAGACGGTCCGCCGGTTTCTCGCGATCCAGATGGTGGAAGTCGGCCGCGCGGGGATACTGCTCCTGACGGCGTACCCGTTGCTGTTCAGCATCCACGTTCCGCTCGCGCTCCTGTCGGTGCCGATCGTGGTCGTCATCTTCGTCTTCTCCGCGGTCTTCTTCAAACGCGTGCAGGCCGCGTTCAAGAAGAGCGACGAGAGCGAGGGACGGCTCTCCACCGTGCTCCAGGAGAACCTGACCGGTGTCCGCGTCGTGCGGGCCTTCGCGCGTCAGAAGTACGAGGAGGACAAGTTTGCCGAGCGCAACGACGAGTTCCGCGGCTTGACGAGGCGGCTCATCAGCGTCTTCGCCGTCTACTGGGGGGCGAGTGACTTTCTCGCGATGGCCCACATGATGGCGATCCTGCTCGCGGGCACGTGGTTCGCGATCGAAGGCGGGCTGTCGATCGGTGATATCGTGGTCTTTCTGACCGTGGAAGGGATGCTGTTGTGGCCGGTGCGCCAGCTCGGGCGAATCCTCGCGGACATGGGGAAGGCGACGGTGAGCCTTGGCCGCATCAACGAGATCCTCGAGACCCCCACCGAGTACCCGGAGGTCGAGGGGGCGAAGCCGGAGATCAGGGGCAGGATCGAGTTCCGCGACGTCCGCTTCTCGTACGGGGACGATCGCGAGATTCTGAAGGG
>CAZOUC010000590.1:0-1798 GCA_964582825.1 uncultured Enterobacteriaceae bacterium
AGCAGTTCGCCGGCCACGGTCGTCTCCTGGCGCATCGTCGTCAGCGGCGGGCGTGCGTAGGCGGCGGCGGCGATGTCGTCGAATCCGACCACGGCGACCTGCTGCGGTACCTCCACGCCCAGCTCGGCGAGCCGGTTCATGGCGCCGATCGCGATCAGGTCGCTGGCGCAGATCAGGCCGTCGAAATCCAGGCCGCGGTCGCGCAGCGCTTCGACGGCGGCGGCGCCACTGGCCTCGCTGTTGTCGGCTTCGGCCTGGAAGCTATCGTCCAGCGGCAGGCCGTGTTCTTCCAGGGCCTTGCAGCAGCCGCGATACCGCGCGGCGAATTCGGGTGCGACGGTCGGATCGCGGAAGCCCAGGAAGGCGATGCGGCGCCGCCCGCGGGCCAGCAGGTGTCGGGTCGCCTGGTAACCGCCGTCGACGTTGTCACAGCCGACGGTCAGGCCCGGGTGGTCGTCCAGCACCGGCCCCCAGAGCACGAAATGGGCGCCGGAGTCGGTGAGTTGCTGCAGCTTCGGCCGGGCGCTGTTGTATTCGCCGTAGCCGAGCAGAATCAGGCCGTCGGCGCGGTGTGCGGCCTCGTAATAGGACTGCCAGTCCTCGCTGAGCTGTTGAAAGGACACCAGCAGATCGTAGCCCCGCGCCGCCGAGACGCGCGTGATGGTGCCGAGCATGGACAGGAAAAACGGGTTGATCTGCGAGGCGTCGGCGATCGAGTCCTCGAACAGCAGCAGGGCGATGGTCCGGGTGCTGCGCGTGCGCAGGTTGCTCGCCGACCGGTCCACCTTGTAGTTCAGGCGTTCGGCGATCTCGCGTACCCGCTGCCGCGTCTCGGCACTGACCAGCGGGCTGTCGCGCAGCGCCCGCGACACCGTGGCCTGGGATACGCCGGCGAGGTGTGCGATGTCGAACGAAGTGGGCTTGCGACCGTTCACGGCTGGACTACTCGGCTCGCTGTTTTCTTCTTTATCTGTCAGGTCTGTTGCGACTGCGGCTCGCAAGGCGGCGCGGGCCGCCCGCTGCCGAATAATTCTTTATTCCTGATGGCGTCGACCCCGATCCATTGACCCGGGTCAGCGCAATCGTATGCAGCGCGGTCAGTAGTTTACACGTGAATGTTGAATACGTATGCAGCGCGTTGTTTGGCTTGAGGGGCGCTGCCTACCATTCGTCCACCTCATTACAAGATAAAGACAAGCCGACCGCACATAACACGAACGGCAGAGAACGAGACTGCACAGTTTTTCAACGAGGGAAACCAGCCCATGAACGAGCAATTCCGACGTACCAAGATTGCTGCGAGCATCTCACTGGCGACCGCGCTGGCCGCCGGCGCGATCCCGGCTCAGGCGCAGGAGCAAGCGGCTGCGCAACAGGGGGACGAAGAATACATCATCGAAGAGGTGGTCGTGATCGGCTACCGGCAGGCGCTGATGGACGCCATTTCGATGAAGCGCGACTCGACTTCGATCGTCGAGGCGATATCGGCCGAGGACATCGGCAAGCTGCCCGACAACTCGATCGGCGAGTCGCTCGCCCGCCTGCCGGGCCTGGCGGCGCAGCGTTTCGATGGCCGCGCCAACAAGATCTCGATCCGCGGGCTGGCTCCCGATTTCACCACCACGATGCTCAACGGCCGTGAGCTCGTTTCCTCCGATACCAACCGCGCCGTCGAGTACGACCAGTTCCCGTCGGAACTGATCACCGGGGCGGTCGTCTACAAGACGCCTGACGCGGCGCTGACGGCACAGGCGGTCGGCGGGACCGTCGACATGCTGACCGTGCGCCCGCTCAACTA
>CAZOUC010000591.1:0-1794 GCA_964582825.1 uncultured Enterobacteriaceae bacterium
AGGAGCCGTGGCTGGGCTATTACTGGGGCCCGACGGCGCTGCTCGGCAAGTACGAGATGGTCAAGGTCGATCTCGGCGAGGTCGACGAGGCGGTGCACGCGGCCAACCAGAACGCCGACGCGGCCGATCCGGGCGTCTCAGACTTTCCCGCCGCGCCGGTGCTGACTTCGGTGACGGCCGATTTCGAAAGCCGCGAGCCCGCCGTCGCCGAAATGCTGTCGAAGATGACCTTCACCGTCGACGACATGAACGCGCTGCTCGCCTGGATGGACGACAACAACGCCACGGCCGACGAGGCGGCGGCCCATTTCCTCTCCGAGATGCCGGAGATCTGGAGCGCGTGGCTGGACGACGATGCGCGCGCGCGTCTGTCGGGCCTGCTCTGAGCCGACGCGGCTGACGCAGCGCGGGGCCGCCGGCGGCGGCGGCCCTGCGCCTTTCCTGATTGAAGGGTGACGGGATCATGGCGGCTTACAGCGGCGTGTTCGACAATCTGGGTCTGCGCGCGTGGTGCGACGCCGGCGCCGGGGACGGAGGGCCGACGTCGATGGCCGATCTGGTCGCCCGCGCCCGCGGCGAGGACGCCGACGCGCCCGTCTCGCTCTGGGACGCGCCCTTTCCCTCGCTCGACGCGCTCAACGACGCCTGCCCGGCGATCCCCCAGGCCCGCGACCTGACGAAAGGGCTGGAGAACGGCTTTCTGTCGATCAAGGACGTGCTGAGCTACGGGCTCGACCCTGTCACCCAGCCGCTGAGCTGGATGCTGCGCGCCGCGCTCGACGGCGTCGAGGCGGCGCCGTGGTGGCTGATGATCCCGCTGCTGCTGCTCGTGGCGTGGGGGGCGGCGCGGTCGTGGGGCGTGGTGGCGCTGGTGGCGGTCTCGATCGGCGGGCTCGCCTTCATCGACCATTACGACTACGCGATGCAGACGCTCGCGATCATCTTCGTCTGCGCGGCGCTCTGCGTGGCGCTCGTCCTCGTCTTCCTCGCGTGGGGAGTGGTCAACCTGTTCTCGAACTACCTTTTCGTGAAAATCGGCCTGCAGGGGCTGCTGCGCCTGCGGACCGACATCTACGCCTGCCTGCAGTCGCTCCCGCTGCGATACCACGACACGAGGCGCAGCAGCGATTCCTCGTTCCGGGTGGCATACGACACGCAGTCGGTGCAGACGATCTACAACCGCGGGCTGAGCGGGATCACGACATCGTCGGCCACGCTGGTCGGGGTCTTCGTGGTGATGGTCGTGATGGACTGGAAGCTCACGCTGGTTTCGATGTCGGTCCTTCCCTTCGTCGTCCTGACCATCCGCCACTACGCGGCCCGCATCCGGTCGCAGTCGACCGCCATCCACGAGCGGGAGAGCGCGGTCCTCGACGTCGCGCAGGAGGGGCTGCGGTCGATCCGCATGGTGCACGCGTTCACGCAGGAGGAATTCGAGGTGGGCCAGTTCAGGAAGCATGCGGAAGGCAGCCTGCAGGCGAACCTCAGGTTCAACGTGACGTCGGTCACCAGCACTCTGGTGACGGGGACGCTCATGGCCGCAGGCACGGCGGCGATGTACTGGATCGCCTCCAACCATGTGCTGGACGGCACGCTCAGTCCGGGCGACCTTCTCGTGTTCGCGGCCTACCTGGCCATGCTCTACGGCCCCCTGGAGTCACTTACCTACACAGCGTGGGCGCTCGAGGGGGCGGCTGCGGGTGCGCAGAGGTGTTTCGAGGTGATCGACAGCGACGACGACGTGGCGGACCGACCGGATGCCGTGCCGATCGGCGCGGTGGAGGGGAAACTCGA
>CAZOUC010000592.1:0-1791 GCA_964582825.1 uncultured Enterobacteriaceae bacterium
GCCCGCTTGAGCAGCTGGAACAAGGGCTTGACCATCTCTTCCCAGAAGCAGATGTCGGCGCCGACCATCAGCTCCACGCCCTCGAGGTCGCGGCGCTTGAGGTCCTCGAAGCGGCGTGCCTCGAAGCGAACCTCGGTCCGGTTCAGTTCCGCCTGCAGCGCCAGGTAGGGCTCGACGGCCGGGTCGGCGTCCACGGCGAGCACGTCGGCCCCGTAGGTACGGGCGAGCCAGATGCCGGTCAGCCCCCAGCCGCAGCCGACGTCGATGACGCGTGCGCCGCGGCGGATCGGGTTGTGGTGCAGGTAGTCGATCAGCGCGAAGCTGGAGCGCCAGACCTTGTTGCCGTGCAGGCTCGGGTCGTCGTTCTGCCGCTTGATGCGCCGCACGTCGGGGTGCGAGCTCTTCAGTGCCTTGATGCCGCGAAAGCTGTCCCAGTGCTGCCTGGTCTTCTTCTTGTCGTCCCTGGCGCCTGCCATGCCTGATCCTGCGTCCGTTGCCTGCGGCGACCACTATAGCCGCTGGTCAGGGAATCGCCACCTGCAGGGTTTCCCGCACCGTCTCCATCACCACGTAGCTGGTCGATTCCTGCACGCCGGGCAGGCCGAGCAGGGCGTCTCCGAGGAACTCGCGGTAGGCGGTCATGTCGGCGACGCGCGCCTTGATCAGGTAGTCGAAATTGCCCGACACCAGGTAGCACTCCTGGACCTCCGGCAACTCCGAAGCGCGCGTCTTGAATTGCTCGAAGTTGTCCTGCGAGGTGCGCGACAGGCGGATCTGCACGAACACCACCAGGCCGGCGCCGACGGCGGCCGGGTTCACCATCGCGGTGAATCCCTGCAGCACGCCGTCGCGCTGCAGCCGCCGTACCCGCTCGATGCACGGGGTCGTGGTCAGTCCGACGCGTCGGGCGAGTTCCGCGTAGCTCAGGCGGCCGTCCTGCTGCAGCTCACGGAGAATGTTGCGGTCGATTCTGCTGAGCTCTTTCATCTGTCAGGCGCCGCCATGGCAGTCGATTCATTTATTCAAATAAAGCCATTTGGTGGATAGTACTGAAAATCAAATAAAAAAGAGACGTTCATCTGGAGACAATCGGCCCCGTCCGGCCCATTATCTGCAGTTGCGATCCAGCCCGATAACAAGGAGGACAAGACGATGCTGGTTGGTGTCCCGAAGGAAATCAAAACGCACGAATACCGGGTCGGCCTGACGACGAGCAGCGTGCACGAACTGGTGCACCACGGCCACCAGGTGATCGTCCAGACGGGTGCCGGCGACGGCATCGGTCTGACCGACGACATGTACCGGGAAGCGGGAGCCGAAATCGTCGGCGCGGCCGAGGATGTGTTCGCCCGCGCCGAGATGGTCGTGAAGGTCAAGGAGCCGCAGCCCGTCGAGTGCCGGATGCTGCGCGAGGGCCAGGTGCTGTTCACCTACCTGCACCTGGCGCCGGACCCCGAGCAGACCCGCGGCCTGGTCGACTCGGGCTGCATCGCCATCGCCTACGAGACGGTCACCGGTCCCAACAACACCCTGCCGCTGCTGTCGCCGATGAGCGAGGTGGCCGGCCGCATGTCGATCCAGGCCGGCGCCCACTGCCTCGAGAAGGAACAGGGTGGCTCGGGCATGCTGCTCGGCGGCGTACCCGGCGTCGAGGCGGCCAAGGTGGTGGTGATCGGTGGTGGCGTGGTCGGCACCAACGCGATCCGCATGGCCATGGGCATGGAAGCGCACGTCACGGTCATCGACCGTTCGCTGCAGCGCCTGAAAGAGCTCGACTTCCAGTTCGGCTGC
>CAZOUC010000593.1:0-1789 GCA_964582825.1 uncultured Enterobacteriaceae bacterium
CTCGGTCGCGATCCTGATGGACAACCGTGTCGAGTACGTCGAGATCATGTACGGGATTCTCAAGGCCGGGGCCGTGATCGTGCCGCTGAACCTGGCGGTGCACGAGGACGGCCTGCTGGGCATGCTGGTGGACGCGGCGGCGCGCATCGCGTTCTTTTCGCCGGAGCAGTACCGGCGGCTGGCGCCGCGGCTCGAATCCGAGGCCGGGCTTGCTCCGGAGTCCTGCCTGGTGCTCGACGCCGCCGATGGTCAGGGCAGCGATTACCAGGCGTGGCGCGATGCCCAGGGCGAGCGGGCGCCCACCGTGACGATCGACGACGACGACCCCTGCAACATCATCTACAGCTCGGGCACCACCGGCCTGCCCAAGGGCATCAAGCACGTCCACCGGCGGCGCGTGCAGTCGATGTACGAGCTGGCCCTGGCGCACCGCTACCACTTCGGCGTGGTATCGATCTGCCCGATCGGGCTGTATTCCAACATCGCCTGGGCGTCGGTGTTCTGTACCCTGATTGTCGGCGGAACCTGCGTGATCCAGCAGGGCTTCGACCCGGCGACCTGGATCGACACGGTCGAGCGCTACCGGGTGACCCACACGATGATGGTGCCGCTGCAGTTCCAGAAGATCCTCGAGGCGCCGAACTTCAGCGAAGCGGCCGTCGCTTCGCTCGAAGCGGTGATATCCGGCGGTTCGCCGCTGTACGAAAGCCTGAAGCAGCGGGTCATCGACCGCATGGGCTGTGCCGTGATCGAACTGTACGGCCTGACCGAAGGCTTCATGACGACCCTGCAGCCGGAGGAGGCCGCCGGCAAGCTGTCCTCGGTGGGCAAACCGGTGCGCGGACACGACTACCTGCTGCTCGACGACACCGATCAGCCGCTGCCCTGGGGTGCCACCGGCGAGATCTGCGTACGCAGCGTGCACTGGATGATCGAGTACCACAACCGGCCCGATGCGACCGAAGAGGCGATGTACATCGACGCCGACGGCCTGCAGTGGCTGCGCACCGGTGACATCGGTCGTACCGACGAGGACGGCTACCTGTACATCGTCGACCGCAAGAAGGACATGATTCTGTCCGGTGGGCAGAACATTTACCCGGCCGACATCGAGGCGGTGCTCGTGGACCACCCGGCGGTGGCCGAGGCGGCGGTGATCGGGGTGCCGCACGAGACCTGGGGCGAGACGCCGCTGGCGCTGGTGGTGCTGCGCGACGGCTTCGACGCGTCCTGTTGTGACACGATTCGCGACTGGACCAATGAGCGCGTCGGCAAGCGCCAGCGCCTGTCCGGCGTGGAAGCGCGCAGCGAGCTGCCGCGCAACCCCAATGGCAAGGTGCTCAAGCGCGAGCTGCGCCGCGCCTTCACGGAGGCACGAGCATGAGCGACCGGGTCATCGTCAGCGAGCAGGGCTGGGTACTGCGCATCGGTCTGAACCGCCCGGACAAGAAAAACGCCCTGACGCTGGCCATGTACGAGGTGATCACCGATGCGGTGCTGCGCGCCGACCGCGACGACGGCATCCGCGTCGTCCTGTTAACCGGTGCCGGCGGCAATTTCACTACCGGTAACGACCTCGGGGACTTCCCTCCCGGCCCTTCGGTCGACGGTCCGACCCCGGTCATGCGCCTGCTGGAAGCCGTCATCGGCGCTTCGGTGCCGATCGTCGCCGCGGTCGAGGGTGTGGCTGCCGGATTGGGAGCGACCCTGCTGCTGCACCTCGACGCGGTCGTCATGGCGCGCGACGCGAGGCTGCTGTATCCCTTCGTCAATCTGGCGCTGGTGCCGG
>CAZOUC010000594.1:0-1779 GCA_964582825.1 uncultured Enterobacteriaceae bacterium
TCGTGTCCGGGTGCCCTGCAGCCACAGCAGGGGGGCCAGGGCGATGGTGGTGATCGTGAAGCGCATCCCTGCCTGTCTCCGGTAACGCGAGTGGTACGCCGCGCTGGCGGACGCCGACGGTGCTTGACGTGCGTCAACACCAGCCGTCTACCGCGACTCTAAGCTGAATGCAGTGACCTTTCCATATCGGGGGAGGGTTCCGTGCCGGCTTCGATTCGCACTGTGGTTCTCGGCACCGGGCAGATGGGATCCGGCGTGGTCCGACTGCTGCTCGAGAAGGAAGGGGTCGAACTGGCAGGCGCTTTCGGTCGTCGCCGCCGTGAAAACCCCGTCGATATCGGTACGGCGGTGGGCCTGGACCGGAAGCTCGGTATCCCGCTCGAAGACGATCTGCGCCGCCTGCTCGCGACCACCCAACCCCGCGTTGCGATTCAGACGACCTGTTCGACCGTGCGTGATGCCGCACCGGAGATTCGCCTGCTTCTCGAACACGGCGTGCACGTCGTTTCGATTGCCGAGGAAATGGCCTACCCGGCCTGGTCGGAACCGGAACTTGCCGCTGAACTCGACGCCTTGGCGCGTCGCCATGGGGCCGTCGTCGTCGGCACCGGGATCAACCCCGGTTTTGTGCTCGACCTGCTGATCATCGCCCTGAGCGGCGTGTGCCGTCGCGTGGATCGCATCGACGCGACGCGGGTCAACGACCTGTCGCCGTACGGCCCGTCGGTCATCCGCAGCCAGGGTGTCGGACTGACGCCGCAGGGCGGTCGTGCTGAAGCTGGCCGCGCAGGCCTTCGCCGCGGGCGTCGCCGACGGTTCCGTCGTGGGCCACTTCGGGTTTCCGGAATCCCTGTCGATGATCGCCACCGCGCTCGGCTGGCGTCTCGATCGTATCGAGCAGAGCCGCGAACCGATCGTGTCGGCGGTGCGACGTGAAACGCCTTTCGTGGTCGTCGAGCCCGGCTGTGTCGCCGGCTGCCGGCACCAGGCTACGGCCTGGCGCGACGGCAAAGTGCTGATTCATCTCGACCACCCCCAACAGGTCCACCCTGAGCTCGGCGACGTCGAGACGGGCGATCGGATCGACATCCTGGGGGACCCGGACATCCACATCGCGACGGCCCCGGAGATTCCGGGAGGAATCGGCACGATCGCCCTCGCAGTCAATTCGATTCCCGGGGTACTGGCGGCGTCACCCGGCCTGAAAACGATGGCGGACCTGCCGGTCCCGGCGGCGCTGATGGGTCACGCGGCTGCGCGTCTGAATCCGGAGCACGGGTCGTGATCGCCCGGGCCCGCACCGGCGATCGCGTCGAAATCCACGCCATCGTGCTGGCGGCCGGCACTCGCGCCCCGCAGGTGCCGGCAGACACGCGGGCGGTGCCGCTGGAGATGCGGGTCAAGGGAGAAGCACTGCACGAGGCCGCGATCGGGGACCTGCTGACCGTGCGCACGGCAGCGGGCCGCGAATTGCGCGGTCGGCTGGAGGCCCTGGACCCGGCCTACGGCCATGGCTTCGGCACACCGCCCCGCGAACTGACGTCGATTGTCAACGAACTGCGCAGCCGGCTGTCGGCGGCGGAGTCCGGATCGTGAGCCGCGACGACAGCTATCCGGCCGTGATGGCGCGCAAGGCCGGGATCATGCGAGCCTCGGTCGGCATCGACTATGCCGGCTACGCCCGCGGCCGCCTGGCTTTCGATTACGAGGCCCTGCTCGCCGATACCGGCTACGATCTCGCGCAGATCCGGCGGGTGCAGTCGGCTGGCGGCGTAGGGT
>CAZOUC010000595.1:0-1332 GCA_964582825.1 uncultured Enterobacteriaceae bacterium
GGTGAAGGACCATTCGACATCATCTTCCAGCGCGGCCTGACCCAGCGCGTCGGTGAGGCCCTGGGCTACGCGGGCGGTGTATTCGGTGGAGTCGTCCCTGGGTTCCGGGGTTACCTCACTGGTGGCGTTGGCAGACGGCTTGGGTACGTTCTGGGCCTGGCAGACCGAACTGGCCAGGACGAATAGAACAAGGATGACAGTGAACCGGGATCGCGTCATGGGTGATTCTTCGTTTCAATTCGAGGGCAGGTGCGCCTTGTAGATCCACGCCGTGTTCTCGTGCGGACCCTGCGCCGCATCAAAGCCGCCGAGATACCAGCCTCGTCCCGCTTCTTCCGGGAAAGGAGACGCGACGATGGTGCGGACGGAGCGGAGAGATTTCTCGTCCGCGAGCTTGGGAACGAGAAGGCTGGAGTAGCTGCCATCGGCATGGCGGACGAGAAGCAGCGCCTGGGAATCGTCGATGCCTCTGCGCGAGCCGGGAACCACCGCCCGGGCTCCCCCGGTAAGGAAATGCACCTCTTCGCCGGTATCGGGATGGACCGCGGGCGTCATCTCGTTGTAGGCGATGATGGAACTGACCCGTTGCCCCGGCGAAGCGCCGAGGACCTCGGCGAAGTGAGCCTTGAAGTCGAACTCCACGGTGCGGGCGGGAGGCGAGATCGAGGGATCGATGACCTCGACGACCCCGTCGGTCTCCCGGCTCGCGAGAATCCAATCGCGGCCCGATCCGTTGGGATCGGGAATCGCCGTCATGCCCCGGATCCAGGCGACACCGACATGCTGGGTGCGGCCGCCCCATTCACCGAGCCATTCCCAGCGAGGCTCTTCTCCATCAAGACGCCGAAACAGGCCGCCGTTCTTCGGAGCGTCCGGCGTGATGTCGACGGCGAGATAAAGCCGACCGTCGACGACGACCCGGGACATGATGCGCGCGAGGCGTCCCTCCAATTCCGGTTCCGGACTCCAACGCAGAAGCCCGGGAGCGTCCGGATCGTAGGAAGCTCGACGGACTTCCCCGCCGGAGGTAGTGGCGAAGACGTGGTGAACTCCAGTGACGGAGTCGACGTGGTCGAAGACGTAACGAATCTCGCCCCCCCGCCGCCCTTCGCGCCGCGTCACGACCGACTTCTCCCAGGCGCCGGTTTCCTCGTTCCGGGTGAAGACCGTGACTTCACCCGGATGCTGGAAACCACTGACCCCACCGGCGAGAAGGTGGACCGGGCGAGGCAGGGGGTGGCCTTCGCCGCCCACCGCCTCGGGCACGTGCTCCGGGCCATGGGGCGCCGCCGGGAGTCCGAGGCGCAGATCCGCAGCGCCCGCGACGCCTTC
>CAZOUC010000595.1:1342-1779 GCA_964582825.1 uncultured Enterobacteriaceae bacterium
GCGGCGATGCGCACGCTGTTCCGGCCCGCTTCAAAATCGACCCGCCAGGGCTCGTTGGCGCCTTCCTTCACCAGCACCATCGGACCGGTGTAGCTCTCGGCCTCGCGATTCGCGTTCCAGGCGCCGATCGAGGCGAAGAGCTTGCCGTCATGAACGACGAGGTAGTTCGTTTCCGTCCCACTCATCCACTTGCCCGACGCGTCGCGCGTGCCGGGGAGCCAGTCGCGGGTGAAGGCGAAGTCGAGGAAGGCGGTGCTGTCGCTGAGGCGGTTTTCGATCTCGGCTTCGGCTTCTTCCGGGGGGCGGGCGGGAGCCATCGGTGCGGCCGGTGCGGCGCCGGGCCGGATTCCGACCTCGCGGGCTTCGATGACCCCGTCCCCGTTGCGGTCGAAGCGATCGAACGTGGCCGCGTGGGGCAACTCCTGCCGCGTCACCTT
>CAZOUC010000596.1:0-1778 GCA_964582825.1 uncultured Enterobacteriaceae bacterium
GCGTCCATCAGCAGTTCATTGCGGCGCTTGTTCAGTTCCGTTCCGTAGTACTTCAGCAGCGACGACATCGCGCCGCTGCCCTGCCCCGCCTTGGCCTCGTCCTTGACCCGGTCCATGGTCATGGAAAACGCCAGTTCATCGATCCGCCAGGAGGCCAGGTCGCTGCGCAGGCGCGCGTCGGCCAGGCGCTGGCCGTCGTCCCCGCAGCGTTGCCGCGCGATCGCGCCGATCTCGCGCGCGCCGGTTTCGGCCGAGCCGAAGCTGCCGATCATGTCGCGCTCGTGGGTCAGCAGGTACTTGGCGATGTCCCAGCCCTTGTTGAGTTCGCCGACCAGGTTGTCCTTCGGCACCTGCACGTCGTCGAAGAAGGTCTCGCAGAAGGGCGAACTGCCGCTGATCAGGGTGATCGGTCGGGTGCTGACGCCCGGGGATTCCATGTCGAACAGCAGGAAGCTGATGCCCTTGTGCTTGGGCGCCTCGAAATCGGTACGCACCAGGCAGAAGATCCAGTCGGCCTTGTCCGCGTACGAGGTCCAGACCTTCTGCCCGTTGACGACAAAGTGGTCGCCGCGGTCCTCGGCGCGCGTCTGCAGACCGGCGAGGTCGGAGCCCGCGTTCGGCTCGCTGTAGCCCTGGCACCAGCGGATTTCACCGCGGGCGATCTTCGGCAGGTGCTCGCGCTTCTGCGCCTCGCTGCCGTACTTCAGCAGTGCGGGACCGAGCATCCAGATCCCGAAACTGACCAGCGGCGGCCGCGCACCGATGCGCGCCATCTCCTCACGCAGCACGCGCGCCCGCGCCTTGTCCAGGCCACCACCGCCGTACTCGACAGGCCACTCCGGCACGGTCCAGCCGCGTGCGGCCATCGCCTCGAGCCAACGCCGCTGGTCCTCGCTCTCGAAAACCCAGCGCCGGCCGCCCCAGCAGCCCTCCAGGGACGCGCTGGGCCCGCGCATCGCTGCCGGGCAGTGCTCCTCGAGCCAGTCGCGGGTCTCGCGACGAAACGCCTCCAGTTCGCTCATCGGTGTCCTCCTGCTGATCCGGCGCGGCGCGCCGGGCGTCGTCCCCGTCTGCCGCAGCACGCCACCCTACACCGTGCCGCCGAAGATGGCGACCCGTCCTTCGTGGCACACCCGCCCCGGGGTCGGGCACAGGCCGAAATCGGGTAGCATGGCGACACGCACCCCCGCAACGCGAATGCTCACGATGAAGTCGGTCCAGATCGAACAGTACAGCGAGGACACGCGCAAGGTCCGCGTCGTCGAAGCACCGGTGCCGGAACCGGGACCCGGCCAGGTTCGGGTGCGCATGCGCATGGCAGCGATCAATCCGTCCGATTTCAACTTCATCCGCGGCACCTACCGCGCCGCGCTGGAACGGCTGATCTGGAATCGCGGCCAGACGACGATGTGCTTCGATCCACAACGGCGCCAGGTCTGCCCGGAGCCGCCCTATGCTCTGGGCAACGAGGGTGTCGGCGTGGTCGACGCCTGCGGCAGCGGCTGGCTCGCCCGCCGCCTGGCCGGTCGACGCGTGGCGATCGCGGCCGGACCGCCGGCCGGCTGCTGGCAGGAATACACCGTGGTGGATGCCCGCAAGGCGGTACCGGTCCCGGACACACTCGATGACGCGCAGGCGGCCATGCTGCTGATCAATCCACTGTCCGCCTGCGCGATGGTGCACGACCTGCTGCGCGTACGGCGCGGTGAGTGGCTGATCCAGGACGCGGCGGGATCGGCGCTGGCGCAATCCTCGCCGCATCCGGCCGCCGCCTGGGG
>CAZOUC010000597.1:0-428 GCA_964582825.1 uncultured Enterobacteriaceae bacterium
TCGGGAAACGCATAAGGCCCGGTAACCTGAAATCTGATAAAAGAAATCGTGTTTACTACACAAACAGGGTATATTATTTACACGAAAGAGAGGATAAAAAATTTACAACAGCTTTTAGAAAACCTACCGATTTTTGTCTGGATACTTCCGGCAATGTTTATTATCTTGTCATCAATGATTTTATATTTAAATACGATCCAAATGGTGTCCAGTTATTTAAATCCAGTCGTTTTTCGTCCGATTTAAAAAAAATCCGGGTTTCAGACAACAACCGGGTTTTTTTGATCAGCGATACTACATTGTTTTTGTATAATGCATTAAGAGATGAATTATCAGCGTGTTTAAATGTTAAGGAGATTGTTGGCACAAAACAAGAATTTAAAGATTTTATTATTGAAAAAGACAATGCCTGGCTCATCACGCAACAT
>CAZOUC010000597.1:438-1124 GCA_964582825.1 uncultured Enterobacteriaceae bacterium
TATTGTATTTAATGAAGACAAAAACTGGGGAGATATTATTTATTCAATTATTGCCGATAAAGAAGGCGATATCTGGATGTCTTCAAACAAAGGAATTATATATTTAAATGCAAAAGACAACAGCCAGCATATTTTTAATAAATCAGATGGCATTAGCGATTATAATTACGCGAATGGTGCCTGTATTTCTCCAGAAAATATCATTTATTTTGGGGGTATTGAAGGAGTAATTGGCCTGAATAAAAATTCAATTAAAAAAAATGAAATAACTCCCCAACTTGCCATTATTTCATTTAACCTTTTAAAAAATGTAAATACTTCAGGTGTAGATAATCAACGAATAATAAAGAAGGTTAATAATGATCAAAAGACAATCTTTTTAAAACATAATCAGAATTACTTTAATATTGAATATGCTGCATTGAATTACCGCTTTAGTGAAAAAAACCAATATGCTTATTATTTACACGGCCTGGAAAAGGATTTTAATTATGTTGGCACAGAGCGAAAAGCCACTTTTAATGGATTGCTTCCGGGTAACTATATTTTTAAACTAATTGGATCCAATAATGATGATGTATGGAATTATAACCCGGTGCAATTACATATTAATATTTTGCCCCCATTCTGGCAAACATGGTGGTTCAGGATATTAACAGGGGTGGTTTTGGTTTTTGTTGCAGGAA
>CAZOUC010000597.1:1134-1771 GCA_964582825.1 uncultured Enterobacteriaceae bacterium
AGCATATATTTAATCAGGATAAGAAACTTGAAAATGCGGCAGGTTGAACTTGAAAAGCAGGTGCGCTTGCGTACTGCCGAAATTGTTGCACAAAAAGAAGAATTAAAGTCGCAGGCTGACAACCTTAAAGAGGTAAATATCCTGTTAAAAGAAAACCAGGAAGAAATTCAGGCACAGGCGGAAGAGCTATTTGAGGCGAATACCGAATTACAGCGTTTAAACAATACCAAAGACAAGTTTTTCAGCATTATTGCCCACGACTTAAAAAATCCTTTTCAGGCTATTTATGGATCTTCAAAAATCTTGATAAGGGATTTTCAACATCTCGAGAAAGAAAAAGTAGAGGAATTTATTGGTTTTATCAGCAATTCTTCCAAAACAGCTTCCGTGCTGCTCGAAAACTTGCTGGAATGGGCCAGGACACAAACAAACAGGATTAAATTCAATGCTGAAACAGTTAATGTTCACCAAATTGCCGGCGAAACCATTGATTTATTAAAAATTAACGCGCAAAACAAAGAAATAGAACTTGTGAACAAAACTCCAGATACACTAACCGCTTTTGCAGATAAAAATATGCTTACAACTGTTTTCAGGAATATACTCAACAATGCAATAAAGTTTACCCCCAACTCCG
>CAZOUC010000598.1:0-1768 GCA_964582825.1 uncultured Enterobacteriaceae bacterium
AGGGCAACCCCTACGCCGCCAACATCGTCGATGCGGACGGCATGCTCGGCCTCGACTTCGGCGTGACCGGTGCGCCCGAGACCTACCTCGTAGACGCCGAGGGCGTGATCCGTTTCCGTCACCAGGGCCCGATGAACGAGCAGGTCTGGCAGCGCGATTTCCTGCCGCTGATGCCGGCGGGCGGGGACCTGGCCGGATGATCCGCGGTCTGCTGATACTGCTGTCGCTGGCCCTGCCCCTGGCCGCCGGTGCGGCGTTCGAGGCGTACGAATTCCGCGACGACGAAACGCGCGAGCGCTACCAGCGGTTCATCGACGATCTGCGCTGCCCGAAGTGCCAGAACCAGAACCTGTCCGGCTCCAACGCGCCGATCGCGCAGGACCTGCGGCAGGCCCTGTACCAGCAACTCGAGCAGGGCCGCAGCGACGAGGAGATCGTCGACTTCATGGTCAGCCGCTACGGCGACTACATCCTCTACAAACCGCCCCTGGAGGCGCGCACGGTGCTGCTGTGGGCCTCGCCTGTGCTGCTGCTGGCGATCGGTCTCGGCATGGTGCTGCGCAACCGCAGTCGACGGCCGACAGCGGCGGTCGCCGGCGATGCCGACCTGTCGCCCGGCGAGCGCGAACGCCTGCAGCGCCTGCTCGGCGACTAGGGACGCCGCACACAAGAACAGCTTGCGAGGGAAGCAGATGAGCAACAGGTCCGAGCGCGGTCCGGGAGCGGGGCACCGTGGCTGAAGTCTGGCTGGCCGGCGGGGCCCTGTCGGCGATACTGCTGCTCGGCCTCGCGTTCGCCTGGTACCGGACCGGGCGCGACGCACGTGCAGCGATCGAGCGGGACCGCCTCAACGTGACCCTGTACCAGGAACACCTGGACGAACTCGACGCCGCGCTCGCGGCGGGCCAGGTCGACGAGGCGCGACACCGCCAGCTGAAGATCGAGCTCGACCGGCGCCTGCTCGCCGAAACCGACGATTCCGCAGCGGACGACGAGCGTCGCGCTGGCGCCGCGCCGTCATGGCTGATGGGCCTGGTGCTGACGGCGATCCCGGTGTTCGGCTTCGTTGTCTACGGTCAGCTCGGCGCGTCCACCGAGCTCGGCGCCTTTGAACTCGTCGCCGGACTCGGGGAACAGCCGCCCGGGCCGGAGCGGGACGCCATCGTGGATCGACTGGTCGACAAGATCGAGTCGGGCATCGACGAGGAGCAGGAAGGCTTCCGCTACCTGCTCGCCAACCTGTACCTCGAGCAGGGTCGCACCGACGACGCCGTGGCGATCTTCGAGGAATTCGTCGGCCGCTACCCGGAGGACGGCCAGCTGCTCGGCCAGCTGGTGCGGGCGCGCCTCGACCGCGAGGGCAACATGGACGCCGAATTGCGGCAACTGGCCGAGCGGGCCCTGGAGCTGGCCCCGCTGCAGCCGGCGCTGCTCGGCGTGCTCGGCATGAACAGCCAGCGCGACGGCGACCACGCCGCCGCGGTGCGCTACTGGTCCCGCCTGCTCAACATGGTGCCGCCCGACTCGGAATTCGCGATGATCGTCGGGCAGGGTATCCAGCGGTCCCGCGCCCAGCTGGCGGCGGCCGGCGAGGAGCTGCCCGAGGCGACGGACGCCCGCCCGGCCGCGACGCCGGTCCGCCTCGATGTCGACGTGCGCCTGGCCGAGGGGATGCGGGTACGGCCTGAGGACACGGTGTTCGTCTACGCCCGCGCCGAGGCCGGCCCGCCGCTGCCGCTGGCCGTGGCGCGCATCAACGCGGCGGATC
>CAZOUC010000599.1:0-1767 GCA_964582825.1 uncultured Enterobacteriaceae bacterium
GGCTCGCAGACGTCGCCGACCGTCAGTTCGTCGCCTTCGAGGCGCTGCGCCGGCGCCGTCACCCGCTGCAGGTCGCGGATGGACACCAGGCTGATCTCGCCGTCCGCGTGACCTACTGCCAGGTGGCGGATGCCCTGGCGCTGCATGATCCGTTCCGCCTCGACCACGGTGCAGTCGGCCGCCACGGCCAGCGGGGCCGTCGTCATGATGTCGGCCATGGGTGTGTGGGCATTGACGGGCATGTGCTTCGATCCTCGCGTAGCGCCAGCCTGCAGATGGGGGCGCCGGGCCAGTCTTCAAGCGTCAGCCGCTGCCGGTCAGCGAAGCGCGCTGGGCGCCGAGACGTTCCCGGGCGAGCTCCTGCTCGGCCAGCTTGCCGCGCTCCCGCTCGACCACGTCGGCCGGCGCCCGGGCAACGAACTTGTCGTTGCCGAGCTTACCACGCAGGCGGCTGATATCGCGGTCCAGCTTGTCGATCTCGCGGTCGAGGCGCTGCGTCTCCGCCTCGACGTCGATGAGACCGGCCAGCGGCACCAGGATTTCCAGCTGAGCGACGATCTGGGTCGCGCAGGCCGGTGCGGCGACGTCCCCGTCCAGCCACTCGATCGTATCGATGCGCGCCACGGCGCTGAGCAGCGCGCGGCTGTGCTCGAGCCGCCGCCGGTCATCGTCGTTGCCACCGCGCAGCAGCACCGGCAGCGGCTTGCCGGGTGCGATACGCAGTTCGCCGCGGATGTTGCGCACCGCGACGGCGACCTGCTGCAGCCAGGCGACGTCGGCTTCCGCCTGCGGATCGCGGTCTGCGCCAGGCTCCGGATACGCTTGCAGCATGATCGTGGCGGCGCGCACGCCGGCCAGCGGTGCAATGCGCTGCCAGATTTCCTCGGTGATGAACGGGATCACCGGGTGCGCCAGGCGCAGCACCGTTTCCAGTACCTGCACCAGGGTGCGCCGGGTCGCGCGCTGGCCGGCCGCGTCGGCGGCGCCCCGACCCAGTTGCGGCTTGGCGAGCTCGAGGTACCAGTCGCAGTAGTCGTTCCAGGTGAACTCGTACAGGGCCTGCGCCGCGAGGTCGAATCGGTAGGCGTCGATCGACCGCCGTACCGACTCCACCGTGCGGTTGAGGCGCGAGCGGATCCAGCGTTCGGCGATGCCGTCGCTGGCGTCGTCGTCGGCGGTGCCGCAGTCCTGGCCTTCGCAGTTCATCGACACGAAGCGCGCGGCGTTCCACAGCTTGTTGCAGAAGTTGCGGTAGCCCTCGAGTCGCGCCATGTCGAACTTGATGTCGCGGCCGGTGCTCGCCAGCGAACACAGGGTGAAGCGCAGGGCGTCGGTGCCGTGCGGAGCGATGCCGTTCGGGTATTCCCGGCGCGTGTTCTCTGCGGTTTTCTCGGCCAGCTGGGGCTGCATCATGCCCGCGGTTCTCTTTTCGACCAGTGCCTCGCGGTCGATGCCGTCGATCAGGTCGAGCGGGTCGATGACGTTGCCCTTGGACTTCGACATCTTCTGGCCGTGCTCGTCGCGGATCAGGCCGGTCACATAGACATGCCGGAACGGCACCTCGCCGAGGAACTTCAGGGTCATCATGATCATGCGCGCGACCCAGAAGAAGATGATGTCGAAGCCGGTGACCAGCACGCTGGTCGGGTGCCAGGTACGCAGCGCCGCGGTCTCTTCCGGCCAGCCCTGGGTCGAGAAGGTCCACAGCGCCGAAGAGAACCAGGTGTCGAGCACGTCCTCGTCCTGGCGCAGCGGCCGCTCGCCGAG
>CAZOUC010000600.1:0-1763 GCA_964582825.1 uncultured Enterobacteriaceae bacterium
CACGGAACTCGAATCGTTCATCAAGCGCTACCCGGACGAGCCGGCCCTGGTGCAACTGCTGGCGCAGGAGCTGTCGCGCCAGGGCGACCTGGACGCGGCCCGGGCACGGGTCGAGGCGCAGCTCGCCGAGGACCCGGCCTGGACCGAGGGCTACCGCCTGCTGTCCTCGATCGAGAGCCGCGCCGGTGATACCGACGCGGCCATCGCCGCACTCGACCGCGGCCGCGAGGCGGTGCCGCGGGCCGTCGATCTGGCCCTGCTCGCGGCGTCGCTGGCCGAGCAGGCCGGTCGCCTCGACGCAGCCGAACGCCGCTACCGCGAGGTGCTCGAGCAGGTGCCTTCGGCGGACGTCGCCGCCAACAATCTGGCCGTGCTGCTCGCCGGCGACGGCAGCGACCGGGCGCGCCTCGACGAGGCGCTGCAGCTGGCCGTGCGCTTCCGCCAGAGCGAGCAACCGCAGTTCGCCGACACGCTCGGCTGGATCTACAAGCTGCGCGGCGATGCCGCCGAGGCCGTCGAGCTGCTCGAGCGCGCGGTGCGCCTCGCACCCGGGGATCCGTTGCTGCGTTATCATCTGGCGGCAGCGCTGGTGGACGCGGGGGACCGGGAAACGGCTCGGATTCACCTGCAGCGCATCGAGGACGAGCAGGGCGATGCGACCAGGCGCTTCTCGAAGTACGACGAGGCGATGGCGCTTCTCGCCTCGCTGGACGGAACCGGATCCGGATAAACAACGATGAATACATTGCAGCGTATCGGAGTCGTGCTGCTCACGGCACTGGGACTGGCCGCCTGCGGCGGCACCGAGGAAATCCCGATGGCGGACACCCAGATGGGCGTCGTCGACGAGTACCAGATCTGCGTCAGCGACGTGCTGCTGGTCAGCGTCTGGGGCCACCCCGACCTCTCGGGCCAGACCGCGGTGCGCCCCGACGGCAAGATCAGCGTGCCGCTGATCGGCGACGTGCAGGCCGCCGGGTTCGGCTCCGAGCAGCTCGCTGACGACATCACCACGGGGCTCGCCGAGTACGTGCGCGACCCGCAGGTGACCGTGTCGGTGACCGATCCGCAGTGCGACGACATGTTCCGCGTGCGCCTGACCGGCGAGGTGCAGCGGCCGCTGTCGGTGCCGTTCCGCCAGGGCCTGACGGTGCTCGACCTGGTGCTCGAGGCCGGCGGCGTCACCGAGTTCGCCGCGCCGAACCGGACCAAGCTGTATCGCACCACCGACGCCGGCGTGAAGGTTATCAAGGTCAAGCTCGGCGACATCCTCAATAAGGGCAAACTCGACACCAACTACGCGTTGCAGCCGCAGGACGTTCTGACCGTGCCCGAGCGGCTGTTCTGAGGCCGTGATGCAGGGCCTGTGGCGCGAACTGTTCCGGCTGCGATTCGCGCTGCTGGTCCTGTTCTGTCTCGTTTCCATCGCCGTGCTCGCCGTGGCCTGGTTCGCGCCGCGCAGCTACGTCTCGACCGCGCGCATCGAACTGCGCGGCAACCCCAGCGACGCGGCCGGTCTGCTGCGGACGCTGCGCTCCCGCGTCGCCGAGGTCAGCAGCGCGCTGGAGAGCGCCGTCGACGGCCGCAGCCTGACCCTGCGGATGCCCGCGGATTCGCCGATCGTCGCTTTCGAGAACCTGAGCGCGCGGGTCAACGCGCTGTTCGACCAGTCCCTCGCGCAACTGCGCGAGCGCGGCGCCACCGAGTTGGCCGAGCTGGAGGCGCAGCGGGACGCGGCGCGCGCGGCACTGGACCTGGCCGAG
>CAZOUC010000601.1:0-1060 GCA_964582825.1 uncultured Enterobacteriaceae bacterium
CGGTGCCCACGTCGCACCGATCGGTCTCATCGCGCCGTCGCCGGCCCCCGGGCTCGTGTCGGCGTCCATCACGGCTGCCGTGGGCGTCATCATCTACCACGCGTTCGTGGCGCCGTTTTTCGCTCTGGCGGCCGCTCACGTCAGGCTCCGCGCGAACGCGGCGGTCGCCTTCCGCGTCGTCTCTCAGATGACCCACGCCGACCCGCGCGAGTTCACCACGGCGCCGTACCGCCTGCGCGTCCTCGAGTTCGTCTGCCGAAACCCTCACCTGAACAGCGCCGAGATAGCGGCGCGCATGAATCTCAGTCGCAGATCGGTCGAGAAGTACATCGGCGACTGGGTGCACGATACCGGGGTCGAGAACCGTCGACACCTGATCGCGGAGTTCGAGTACTACTTCTTCGCCCAGCGGCGGAGGGATGGGTGACTGGCAGGTTTGGGGGCTGTGGCGTTCTTCTCCTGTGCTCGGGTCCCCCTGTGTCAACATAGATGTCGCAAGGAATTCATAGGGTTCAGGAGGCGACATCGAGATGAGGCACAGTGACGAGTTCCGTCAGAGGGTCGTGACGGACGTCTCCGTCCAGATCGAACGCATAGGCGTAGCGATCCGGCGGGCTCGAAAAGCCGATGGTCGCTTCCGACGCATCTCAAGTCCGCTGGAGCTGCGTCTGGGAGGCGCTCCGCGACTCCTTTTACGCAATTGACCCTGTCGTCTATCCCCCTCGATCTGGCCACAGTGTCCCTAAGAGGAGGCTGCCGGTCAACGATATGCTGCCGGGGCTCCGGATTCTTGCTATCATCTCGAGTGGAGTTGCGGCGGTGCCATCATGAGTTGGAGTCCAGTCCCGTCACTTCCGGCGGGGGTCGGAAAGCGGATCGGAAAGTCGGTCTGGGTTCACTCGTCTGCTCTCCCCCCAGAGTGGGTAACATCGGTGCTCGACGGCGATTACTTCCGCTTACATTCCGTTCAGGCCGACATCGTCGTGCGATTCGACCAGGATCGGCGAAGGTATGCGGTACTGCACTATCCGGGCTTTGAGGCCTGCGGACACCCTGCGCT
>CAZOUC010000601.1:1070-1763 GCA_964582825.1 uncultured Enterobacteriaceae bacterium
CTCGACACTCGTGGACGCGGAAACGGGGGCACGCACGCGACGCAGCTTCGCGAATCACGCCAACCGCCCGCTTCTCCACCGTAAGGAACTCATTGCGGGGCCTGACCACCCCCGCTACAATGAGTTCGCAGCTTTGACGGCGGCCGAGGAGCAATCGGGTCTGCTCAGGGACAAGCGACAGATTGGCTGGTCGCAGTACTGGGACACAATCCTCGCTGAGAGGGGAGTCCGCATTGAGGGGCACCGGATCATTGAGCACAAAGCCAGCGATTGACAGAGCGAAGACCGCTCTCTCCCGAAACAACTTCTCGAGACCAGTGCAGCACCTCCTCGAAACCGGCCTCCTCACCAACAAGCGGAGCCTCTTTGACTTCGGTTGCGGTCGCGGCGATGATATCGCGGGACTCACGGAGATCGGATTCACGGCGAGTGGTTGGGACCCGGCGCACCACGCGTCGGCCCAGACACAACCGGCAGACATAGTGAACCTGGGGTTTGTGCTGAACGTGATCGAGGACGCAAAGGAACGTTCCTATGCGCTGCGGCATGCCTGGGGACTCGCGGAGCGGGCGCTCATCGTGACGGTGATCTCCGTATGGGAACGCCCAGCGAACGGACTGTCGGAGTATTCGGACGGCCATCTGACACAACGGGGAACGTTCCAACGGTATTACGAGCCCGGAGAGATTAAGG
>CAZOUC010000602.1:0-1747 GCA_964582825.1 uncultured Enterobacteriaceae bacterium
CGTTCACCGGAGCCGCGGCCAACCGCATCGGACTCGTCGAGGCGGCCGAAGGCAGCACCCTGTTCCTCGATGAGATCGGCGAGCTGCCCCTGGAGGCCCAGGCGCGCCTGCTGCGTGTGCTGCAGGAAGGCGAGATCCGCGCCATCGGCTCGGTGCACGCGCGGCGTGTCGACGTGCGTCTGCTGGCGGCGACGCACCGGGACCTGCGCCAGCTGTGCAGTCACAACCGCTTCCGCCCCGACCTGTACTACCGCATCAACGTCGTCCAGCTGCGCCTGCCGCCGCTGCGCGAACGCGGCGAGGACATCCTCGAGCTCGCCGAAGCGATCCTGGCGGCCACCCTGCAGCGACTCGGACTGGCACCGCGCCGGCTCGCGGACGACGCGATCGCGGCGCTCTACGATTGCGACTGGCCCGGCAACGTCCGGGAACTGGAGAACGCCATCGAGCGCGCGGTAATTCTCGGCGACGGAGAGACCGTCAGCGCCGACCTGCTCGACCTGGAGCTGCCGCTCGATGCGCCGGCGCGTCCGAAACGGGCGCCCGCACCGCCCCCGACGGCGCCGCAGAGCCCGACCAGCGAGGAGCTGACGCTCGAGGAATACTTCATGCGTTTCGTGCTGCGCCACCAGGACCAGATGAGCGAAACCGAACTGGCACGCAAGCTCGGCGTCAGCCGCAAGTGCCTCTGGGAACGGCGCCAGCGCCTGGGCATCCCGCGCCCGCGGCAGTCCGAGGGCGACTGAGCCCGCGAGTCGAGCGGTGGTAACAGAATCGTTCCCATCGGTAACAGATTTATGTCGAAATCCCGCCCAAGCTGTCAGGCGTTTTTTCTAACTGCTTGATTTAACTGAATATCCAAAGCTGGCACGGTGCCTGCATGCTCTGCTGCCAATTAATAAGAATAAGATAGCTAATAACGATAAGACAGCACTTAACGGGACTTCGATGGGGCGGCGCATGCTACCCCGTCGATTTCCCTATGCGCACGCCCGGCTCCGGGCCACACCGTTCCGCTGTGGTACACTCGCCACGCAGTTATTATTCGAAGCTTTCATGCCCAGACTCGCTCCTCGCGCCATAGACGCCGGGTCGCACCCCATTTCGCAGGACCATATCAGCGCCGGCGCGCGCTTCGTGTGCCAGGTTCTCCATGAGGCCGGTTACGCGGCCTACCTGGTCGGCGGCTGCGTCCGCGACCTGCTGCTCGACCTGCACCCGAAGGACTTCGACGTCGCGACCAGCGCCACGCCCGAACAGATTCACGCGCAGTTCCGCGGCTCGCGCATCGTCGGACGGCGCTTCAAGATCGTCCACGTGCGCCGCGGCCGTGAGATCGTCGAGGTCACTACATTTCGCGCGCACCACGACAGCGCGCAGGAAGACGAGGACTCCGGCGGCCTGATCTGCCCCGACTCCGGCATGCTGCTCACTGACAACGTCTACGGCGACATCGACGACGATGCCCTGCGCCGGGACTTCACCATCAACAGCCTGTTCTACGACCCCATCGAGCAGCAGGTCATCGACTACACGGGCGGCCTGGATGACCTCGACGCCGGGATACTGCGCGTCATCGGCGACCCGGAAGTGCGCTTCCGCGAGGACCCGGTGCGCATGCTGCGCGCCGTCCGCTTCGTCGCCAAGCTGGACATGCGGCTCGACGATGACGCCGAACGCGCACTGCGCGCCGGCTACCAGGCCTGCAGCCAGGTCGCGCCTGCGCGACTGTTCGACGAGGTCATCA
>CAZOUC010000603.1:0-1737 GCA_964582825.1 uncultured Enterobacteriaceae bacterium
GTGCAGCGGGTGATCCGCGCCCTGACCGCCCAGAGCGAAGACCTGCAGCAGGCGCTGGCTGCGCTGCGCCGCATCGCGGACGATGCCGATCAGCGCGGATTCGTCCAGGTGCATCGAACAGGACGCGCTGACCAGGATGCCGTCATCGGCCAGCAGGCGCATCGCCAGCTGGTTCAGGCGCCGGTACGCGGCCTCGCCGCTCTTCTGGTCTCGGCGCCGCTTGATCAGCGCGGGCGGATCCAGGATCACCATGTCGTAGCGCTCCCCCGCCTCGTGTGCCGCGCGCAACAGGGCACCGGCATCGCCGCAGCGCGTCGACAGGCGACCGTCCAGGCCGTTCAGGCTCGCGTTGCGCGCCGCCCGCTCGAGCGCAGGCGCCGAGCTGTCGAGGCAGGTGACGGCACGCGCCCCGCCGGCCGCGGCGCGCAGGCCCCAGGCGCCGACGTAGCTGAACACGTCGAGCACGCGCAGACCCGGCGCGAGCGCCGCGGCGCGGGTTCGATTGTCGCGATGATCGTAGAACCAACCGGTCTTCTGGCCGCCGGCGGCGTCGAACGCGAAGCGCACGCCTTCTTCGACGACTTCGAGCTCTTCGGGCGCGTCCGCGTCCGCCGTCCCGTCGTCGCCGCGCAGGCGCAGGCTGCGCACCGGGAGCAGGGCCTCGAGCGCCTCGCGCAGCAGTACGGCACGGCGCTGCATGCCGGCGCTGTTGAGCTGCGCAACGAAATGGTCGCCGTAGCGGTCGACGACCAGGCCGGACAAACCGTCGCTGTCGCCGTAGACGAGCCGGTATTACGGCTCGACATACAGTCGCTGGCGCAGCGCCAGCGCGCGCCGCAGGCGGCCGAGCAGCCAGTCGGCGTCGCAGCGCGCGTCGGCGCGGCGATCCAGCAGGCGCGCACAGAGCAGCTGCTGCGGCTCGACGTCCACCACGCCGAGTACCGCACCGCGGGCGTCTTCGAGCAGAGCCATGTCGCCGGCGGCGAATCCCTTCAGCGGCGTCGCCGCGTTGTCGACTTCGTTGCTGTAGACCCAGTGGTGCCCGCGGCGCAGGCGCCGGTCCTCGTGACGCTTGAGCCGCAGGCGGGGTAGACTGTTCATGCGGCGGCCTATCGGTGGTCAGACGCGGCATCGTCCCGTCGCCGGGCCGCGCCGTCAAGCATTCGAACCCCGACCGATGACATCCGTCCGCAACATCGCGCACCGCGGCAGCTCGGCCCGGGCCCCGGAGAACACCCTGCTGGCGATGGCGCTGGCCGTCGATGAAGATGGCGCCGACGGTCTCGAACTCGACCTGCAGCGCAGCCGCGACGGCGAGGTCGTGGTGCTGCACGACGCCACCGTGGAACGCACCACCGAGGGCCGCGGCCCCGCAGGTGAACTCGACCTCGACGCGCTGCGTGCGCTCGATGCGGGCTTTCGCTTCGTCGACGGCGCCGGGCGCCACCCCTTCCGCGGCCGGGGACTGACGATCCCTACCCTGCGAGAAGTGCTCGAACGCTTCCCCGACACCTGGCTGTCGCTGGATCTCAAAGGCGGTGACGATGCCCTGCAGGACCGCACCGTCGAACTGCTGCACGAGTTTCGCGCGCGCGAGCGGGTCGTGATCGGCGACGAACGGCGCGAGCGCGCCCGGCGCCTGCGCCGCATCGCACCCGACTTCGAGCACTTCTTCGGTCGCGCCGACGCCGTCGAGTTCCTGCTGCGCGCCACCACCGGGTACTGGCGCGGCTACCA
>CAZOUC010000604.1:0-621 GCA_964582825.1 uncultured Enterobacteriaceae bacterium
GGCGTCCGATACGCGTGCTCTTGCCATCGTCAACGCTTCCTGCGGTCGTCAATCGCAACAGATCGTGCCACAGGGAGTCGGGGATCAGATTCTCTGGCGACATTTCAACATTGGTTGGCTCAGTCACTAGAAGTACCCCGCTCTCTTCCGGTCTTCCATGGCTGCCTCGCTTCGACGATCGTCGGCGCGTCCACCCCGTTCTGTCGTCCGCGTCGTCGCAATCTCGGCCACAATCTGCTCGAGCGTGTCAGCGCGACTCTCTGTGGCTCCGGTACATGTCATATCGCCAATCGTGCGAAACCGGACGATTCGCTCACTGATGGAATCGCCTTCGAGGCGAGGCACCACGTGAGAATTCGCGAGGAGTATGTCATCACGATCGATCACCGACCGCGAATGAGAGAAGTACAGCGAAGGAAGGTGTATCTGTTCTTTGAGCACATATTGCCATATATCCAACTCGGTCCAATTGGAGAGCGGAAACACCCTGAAGTGCTCGCCATTTCGCTTTTGAGCATTGTAGGTATTCCAGAGCTCTGGTCGCTGATTCTTCGGATCCCACTGGCCAAAGGCATCGCGGAAGCTGAATATGCGTTCTTTTGCTCGCGCCTTCTCTTCATC
>CAZOUC010000604.1:631-1733 GCA_964582825.1 uncultured Enterobacteriaceae bacterium
CGAACCTGAACTCCTGGATAGCGTCGAGCAGCGTGATCGTCTGGAGTGCGTTGCGGGATGCTGCTGGCCCGATCTCTTCCTGGGCGCGGCCACTTTTGATCGTGTCTTCAACGAGCCGCACGATTAACTTCGCCTGTATTTCTTTACAGAAGTGATCACGAAACTCAAGAGTCTCAGGGAAGTTGTGCCCAGTGTCGACGTGAAGGAAGGGAAAGGGGATACGCCCCGGATAGAAGGCACGATGGGCAAGCGTCGCCAGCACTATCGAATCCTTGCCGCCGGAGAAGAGCAGCACAAGGTTTTCAAGTTGAGCTGCAGCTTCTCGGATCACATGGATTCCCTCGGCTTCGAGTTGCTCCAGATGAGTCTGTCTATATGCCGACATGTTGTTGCTCTCTGTTAGGTAATCGCGTCAGCGGCCGATGCCGCGATACGCTACGCCCTGGTTGATCATCTGATCCTTGCTCATACAGTTGCGTCCATCGATCACGATGCGGCACCCAGCGATGAGCTCGGCACTCGCAAGGAACTCGCGATGGGCAGTGACGATAACCACCGCGCACGCGCCCTCGAGTGCATCCGAAAGTGAGGGAACCGAATCCTCACAGGTCACGAACGGATCGTAGACTCGCACATCGCATTCACGAGACTTCAGCGCCTCCAGCACCCGATACGAGGGGGACTCGCGGTCGTCCGCTACCTCAGGCTTGTACGCGAGACCGAGAAGAGCTACCGGCGCGCCGGCCAGTGCGTGGCCGGCGCGGTTGAGCTCCTCGATAAGAATATCTACAACAAAATCAGGCATCCCCTCGTTGATCTTGCGAGCCAAGCGAAGAAACTCGTGATCGAAGCCGGACTTGCGTCCTCTCTCGATCATGTAGTAGGGATCAACAGCAATACAATGACCGCCGACGCCAGCACCCGGGAAAAACGGCATAAAGCCGAAGGGCTTAGTCGATGCGGCTCGAATCACATCGGTGATATCGATGCCGAGACGATCGAAACTCATGGCCATCTCATTCACGAAGGCGATGTTTATGTCGCGGAAAGTGTTCTCGAGGATTTTGGTCGCCTCGGCGGCACGAATGGAAGCGACCGGACA
>CAZOUC010000605.1:0-1731 GCA_964582825.1 uncultured Enterobacteriaceae bacterium
GGTCGGCAGCGGCCGCGGCGTCCGGCCGAGCTGCAGGTCCGCCTGCTCGAGGTGGTTGCTGTACAGGTGCGCGTCGCCGAAGGTGTGGATGAACTCGCCGGGCTCGAGGTCGCAGACCTGGGCCAGCATCAGGGTCAGCAGGCTGTACGAGGCGATATTGAACGGCACACCCAGAAACACGTCGGCGCTGCGCTGGTAGAGCTGGCAGGACAGGCGACCCTCGGCGACGTAGAACTGAAACAGCGCATGGCAGGGCGGCAGCGCCATGCGGCCGACCTCGGCCACGTTCCAGGCGCTGACGATCAGGCGCCGCGAATCGGGGTTGCTGCGCAGCTGGTCGAGCAGGTTCTGGATCTGGTCGACGTGGCGGCCATCCGGCGCGGGCCAGCTGCGCCACTGCACGCCGTACACCGGACCGAGCTCGCCGTTCTCGTCGGCCCACTCGTCCCAGATGCTGACGCCGTTTTCCTTGAGGTAGGCGATGTTGCTGTCGCCGCGCAGGAACCACAGCAGCTCGTGAATGATCGAGCGCAGGTGCAGCTTCTTGGTGGTGACCGCGGGAAAGCCCTCGGCCAGGTCGAATCGCATCTGGTGCCCGAAGATGCTCAGGGTGCCGGTGCCGGTGCGGTCGGCCTTGTACACGCCCTGCTCGCGTACGCGCCGCATCAGGTCGAGGTATTGCTGCATGCCTATTCTGTCTCCTTGCGGGGCGCTGAAGTCGCGCCGTTGCGGTACGCAAACAGCATCAGGCCGATGCCGACCGCCAGCATCGGCAGCGAGAGCAGCTGACCACGGGTCAGCCAGCCGAAGGCGTCGAAACCGATGTGCCGGTCAGGTTCACGAAAGAATTCCGCGAGAATGCGGAACGCGGCGTAGCCGATCAGGAACAGTCCCGCGGTGGCGAAGCGCGGCCGCGGCCGGGACGAGAACCAGTACACGATGGCGAACAGCGCCAGGCCCTCGAGCGCGAACTGGTAAAGCTGCGACGGGTGCCGCGCGAGGCCCGACGGGTCCTTGGGGAACACCATCCCCCAGGGCAGGTCGGTGGGCCGGCCCCACAGCTCCTGGCCGATGAAATTGCCGATGCGGCCGAAGCCGAGGCCCAGCGGCACCAGCGGTGCGACGAAATCGAACAGGTCACCGGCGGCGATGCGGTGCCGGCGGGCGAACCAGGCCATCGCCAGGATGACGCCGAGCAGACCGCCGTGAAACGACATGCCGCCCTCCCAGACGCGCAACAGCCACAGCGGCTCTGCCAGGACCCGTTCGAAGTTGTAGAACAGCGAATAGCCCAGCCGGCCACCGAGGATCACACCGAGCGCGCCCCAGAAAATCATGTCGTCGAGCTGCTTCGCGTCGAGCGGCGCCAGGCCGACCCGGATACGTCGGCGACCGAGCAGCCAGGCGGCGAGGAATGCCGCGAGGTAGGTCAGGCCGTACCAGTGAATCTGTATTGGACCGATGGCAACGGCCACCGGGTCGATGTTCGGGTGTGTCAGCAATGGGAAGCTACCGCTGCTCGGGGAGCGCCGGTATTATGCGGCGCCGAGCGAGCCCCTGTCATGTGCCTGATCCTGTTCGCGCTCAACGCGCACCCCGATTACCCGCTGCTCGTCGCCGCCAACCGCGACGAGTTCCATGCCCGACCCACCGCGCCGCTGCATCGCTGGCCCGGCGCGGCGGGACTGTGCGCCGGTCGCGACCTCGAAGCCGGCGGCACCTGGCTCGGCA
>CAZOUC010000606.1:0-1729 GCA_964582825.1 uncultured Enterobacteriaceae bacterium
CCGGTCGATGTTCGAGGAGTTCTTCTCCAGCCTCGGACCGGAGGCGCGCGACGTCGCGACGGTTCCGGGTACGGTCGACATCAGCGGCATGTTCGGGGTCATCCTGGTGGTGATGACCGTACTGTCGCTGCTGCTGGCGCGCGGCTGGCAGGCGGCGCTCGACAACCCGGGCGGCCTGCGGCGCGAGATTCACGCGCTGCGCCTCGAGGCCGTGCCGGCAACCGGGCTGCTGCTGCTGGCGCTGCTGCTGACCTTCGTCGCGCAGGACTTCGCGCTGTGGGCCTGGATCGCGCTGCTGCCGCTGCTGTTCGCCGGCATCGGCCTGATCCACGGCCTGGTCGCGATGCGCGGGCTCGGCACCAGCTGGCTGGTGCTGATGTACCTCGGCCTGGCACTGCTGCCACCGGTCAAGCAGGGCCTGATCGTACTCGCGGCGGCAGATGGCTGGTTGAATTTTCGGGCGCGCCTCGGGGCGTCCCCATAACTGCACATACTGATTTACAGAGGACTGGAACCATGGAAGTGATTCTGCTGGAGCGCGTCGGCAAGCTCGGCAATCTGGGCGATCGCGTCAAGGTGAAGCCGGGTTACGGCCGCAATTACCTGATTCCCTTCGGCAAGGCCGTCGCGGCGACGAAGGACAACATCGCCAGTTTCGAAGCCCGTCGTGCCGACCTGGAAGCGGCCGCGGCCGAGCGTCGCGCCGCGGCCCTGGCGCGTGCCGGCCAGCTCGAAGGCCTGACCGTCACGATCGGTGCCAACGCCGGCGACGAGGGCAAGCTGTTCGGCTCGATCGGCACCCGGGACATCGCCGACGCGATCACCGCGGCCGGCGTCGAGGTGCAGAAGAGCGAAGTGAAGCTGCCGCTCGGGGTGATCCGCGAGCTGGGTGAATACGAGATCAGCATCCAGCTGGACAGCGACGTCCAGCAGGCCGTCACGGTCGCCGTCGTCGCCCAGTAATCGGCCCGCGGCCCGCTGGCGGCGGGCCGCGATTCGGGTCATCATGGACCGCCTTGTCGATCGAGTACGGGCTGTACGCAGATGGCTGATCCGGGACCCCAGGAGGGTCGATCCACGCCCGCGGCCGGCGACGTCAGCAGGCTGAAGGTCGCGCCGCACTCGATCGAGGCCGAGCAGTCCCTGCTCGGCTGCCTGATGCTCGCCAACGAAGCCTGGGACCGCGTCGTCGACCTGGTCTCCGAGGACGATTTCTACCGCCAGGAACACCGCCTGATCTTTGCTGCCATGCACCAGCTGGCCGAGCGCAGCGATCCATTCGACGTCATCACCCTGTCCGAGCGCCTGAACACCACCGGTGAACTCGAGCGCGTCGGCGGCCTGGCCTATCTCGGCGGCCTGGCCGGCAACGCCGGCAGCGCGGCCAACGTGCTCGCCTACGCCGGGATCGTGCGTGAGCGGTCGACCCTGCGCGCGCTGATCGGCGCGGCGCAGGAGATCGCCGCGAGCGGCTTCAGCCCCGAGGGCCGCAGCGGCGAGGAGCTGCTCGACGAAGCCGAGCGCCGCATCATGCGTATCGGCGACCGGCGCGCGCGTGGCAGCGGCCCGCGCGACGTCAATACCCTGCTCAAGCTGACCGTGGACCGGATCGACGCCCTGTCCGAGAGCGGCAATGCCATCACCGGCCTCGCCACCGGCTACCGGGATCTCGACGAGCGCACGTCGGGCTTGCAGAAATCGGACCTGGTGATCGTCGCCGGTCGTCCGT
>CAZOUC010000607.1:0-1724 GCA_964582825.1 uncultured Enterobacteriaceae bacterium
ACATGCTGCGCGATTCCGCGCGCGGGTTTCTCGAACAGCATTCGCCGGTCGGCGAGCTGCGGCGACTGCGCGACGAGGAGGAGCCCGGCGGTTTTTCCCGCGCGCTGTGGCGGCAGATGGCCGATATGGGCTGGGCCGGCATGCTGGTGCCGGAGCAGCACGGGGGCATCGATTTCGGACTCGTCGGGGCCGGCATCGTCTGCGAGGAGATGGGCCGTGTGCTGTGCAACGCGCCGTTCATCGGCACCGCGGTGACCGCGGTGTCCCTGCTGCGTGAACTGGGCGACGCGGCACAGCAGGACGCCCTGCTGCCGGCCATCGCCGGCGGTGAGGCGGTCGTCGCCTGCGCGCTGCAGGAGGGCGCACGACTCGAGCCGGCGGCGACCGCGCTGCGCGCGGAGCGCGACGGCGAGGGCTGGCGTCTGAGTGGCCGCAAGACCCTGGTGCCGGACGGTGCCGGCGCGGACCGCCTGCTGGTGCTGGCCCGCAGCGCCGCGGCGCCCGGGGACGACCACGGGCTGAGCCTGTTCATCGTGGCCGGCGAAGCGGCCGGCCTGACCCGTGAGCCGGAGCGACTGGTCGACGCCCAGGTCGCCGCGAACCTGCGCTTCGACGACGTCGTGGTCGGTGCGGACGCCCTGCTCGGCGAGGCCGGCCAGGCGCTGCCGGCCGTCGAACGCGCGCTCGATCGATCCCGTGCCTGCGCCGCGGCGATGACGCTCGGCCTGGCCGACGTCGCGCTGCACAGAACGGTCGACTATCTCAAGGAGCGCCGGCAGTTCGGCGTCACGATCGCCACGTTCCAGGCTCTGCAGCACCGCGCCGCGCACTGGTTCACCGAGGTCGAACTGTTGCGGTCGATAAGCCTGGCGGCCCTGCAGGCCCTCGACGAACAGCGACCGGAAGCCAGTGAGCTCGCGACGGCCGCCAAGGCGAAGGCCTGCGAAGTGGCGCGCCTGTCCGGCAATGAGGCGGTACAGATGCACGGCGGTATCGGCATGACCGACGCCTACGACATCGGCTTTTTCATCAAGCGGGCAGCGACCCTGCGTCAGCTGTACGGCGACCGCTCGCAGATGGAAGACCGGATTGCCCGCGCCAGTGCCTTCTGAGTCGGTCGCCGCTCAGGCTGCCGGGACCTCGTACAGACGCGCCGCGCCCTGCAGCGCTGCATCGCCTGCCGTGATCAGACGAACGGGCATGCCCTCGACGTAGGTACTCATCGGGCCCTTGTCGACGAAGCGGCCTTGGAAGTCGCTGCCGGCCAGCAGGGGCTGCAGCCTGGGCAGGACGCCACCGCCGAGATACACGGCGCCGGCGCCGTGGACCAGCGCGACGTCGCCGGCGAAGCTGCCCAGCATGCCCAGGTAGTGCCGCAGCGTTGCACTGCAGTAGGGGTCGCTGTCCTCGAGCGCCGCCGCGCTGATCTGCGCGGGCCGCAGCTCGCGGGGCGATGCATCCGCGCGCAGTCGCAGGAAGGCGTGCAGTCTTGCCAGGCCCTCGCCGCACAGCACGTACTCGGCGGAGACGTGCGACATCCGTTGGTGCAGGTGGCCGAGGTAAGCCTGCTCGAGTTCGTTGCGCGGCGCGAAACCGACGTGTCCGCCCTCGGTGGGAACGACCTGCCAGGCATCGCCGTGCGGCAGCAGCAAGGTAACGCCCAGCCCGGTTCCCGGCCCCAGTACGCTGACCGGACGACCCGGCCTGCCCGCGCCGGCAACGAC
>CAZOUC010000608.1:0-1719 GCA_964582825.1 uncultured Enterobacteriaceae bacterium
CGGGTCTTTTTTTGTTCTGGCGGCGGAATGTTAGTAGTCACTACCACTAAAGCGCTTGATTATCAGGCCGGCCGACGCCAATGATCGGGTGTGACTTTCCGTGCCGGGCCGCTGGGACTATGCTGTCGGCCTGATTTCCGGTCCGAGGCAGCTATGGCCCGCAGCACACTCGAGAGCATTCCCCCGGCGCCGCCGACCGCTGCCGTGGAGCCCGCGGATCTCGAAGCGCACTGGATGCCGTTCACGGCAAATCGTGCGTTCAAGCGGCAGCCGCGGCTGGTTACCGGAGCCGACGGTTGCCATTATCTGGACGCCGATGGCCGACGCGTCTACGACAGCCTGTCCGGGCTGTGGTGCTGCGGCGCCGGCCACAACCGCGAACCGATCGCGGCCGCGGTCGCCGAGCAGCTGCGCACGCTCGACTATGCGCCGGCGTTCCAGTTCGGGCACCCGCTCGCGTTCCGGCTCGCCGGCCGTATCGCCCGGCTGATGCCGGCGGGCCTGGAGCACGTGTTCTTCACCAACTCCGGCTCCGAGTGTGCCGACACGGCGCTGAAGATCGCCCGCGCCTACTGGCGGCAGTGCGGCCGCGCCAGCAAGACCAAGCTGATCGGCCGGATCCGCGGTTACCACGGCGTCAACTTCGCGGGCACCAGCATCGGCGGCATCGGCCCGAACCGGCGCCTGTACGGCCAACTGGTCGACTGCGACCACCTGTCGACAACCCTGCGTGCCGACCAGGCCTTCACCCGAGGCATGCCGCGCGAGGGCGCCGAACTCGCCGATCAGCTCGAGGAACTGGTGGCGCTGCACGATGCCTCCAACATCGCCGCGCTGATCGTTGAGCCGTTTTCAGGCTCGGCTGGCGTCATCGTTCCGCCGGTGGGCTACCTGCAGCGCCTGCGCGAAATCTGCACGCGGCACGACATCCTGCTGATTTTCGACGAGGTCATCAGCGCCTTCGGCCGCTCGGGGGCAATGACCGGCGCCGAGGCATTCGGCGTGACGCCGGACATCATCAACGTGGCCAAACAGTTGACCAACGGCACCGTACCGATGGGGGCGGTCGTCGTGCGCGACGAGATTTACCAGGCCTTCATGGCCAGCGACGCCCCGGAACACGTGGTCGAGCTGCCCCACGGCTACACCTACTCGGCGCACCCGGTGGCCTGCGCGGCCGCGATGGCGGCGCTGGACCTGCTCGAGAACGAAAACCTCGTCGTCCGGGTACGTGAACTGGCGCCGCACTTCGAGGACGGGCTGCACGCGCTGCGTGGTGCGCCTCATCTCGTCGATATCCGCAACTTCGGCCTGGCCGGCGCGCTGCAACTGGCGCCCCGGGACGGCGACCCGCTGGTGCGCCCCTACGAGGCGGCGACGGCCCTCTGGGAGCGCGGCTTTTACGTACGCTGGGGCGGCGACACCCTGCAGTTCGGGCCGCCGTTCGCCAGCGAGCGCGAGCACTTCGACCGCCTGTTCCAGGCCGTGGCCGACGTTCTGCCGACCGTCCGCTGAGCGCCGCGCGGGCTTGGGGCGGCACGGCGCCGCGGCGATAATCGGCACATGGCCGAGTCGCCGCGCAAGATCATCCACATCGACTGCGACTGTTTCTACGCGTCGGTGGAGATCCGTGACGACCCCTCGCTGGCGGCGCTGCCGGTCGGCGCGGCGGGGGCGGCCTACCGCCGCGGGGTCCTGACCACCTGCAACTACCTGGCC
>CAZOUC010000609.1:0-1709 GCA_964582825.1 uncultured Enterobacteriaceae bacterium
CCGACCCCGGCGCCGCCGAACATACCGACCTTGCCGCCCTTAGCGATCGGCATGATCAGGTCGATGACCTTGATGCCGGTCTCGAGCAGCTCGACCGCCGGCGACTGCTCGGCGAAGCTCGGCGCGTCGCGGTGGATCGGCATGCGCTGCTGCTCGCCGATCGGGCCTTTCTCGTCGATCGGGTTGCCGAGCACGTCCATGATGCGGCCCAGGGTTTCCTTGCCGACCGGAACCGATACCGGGGCGCCGGTGTTGCTGGCCTCGAGACCGCGGCGCACGCCTTCGGTGGAGCCCATGGCGATGCAGCGGACGACACCGTCGCCGAGCTGCTGCTGCACTTCCAGCACCAGGTCCTGGTCGCTGACGGTCAGCGCGTCGTAGACCTTGGGCACCGAATCGCGGGGGAACTCCACGTCGATGACCGCGCCGATGACCTGTACGATGCGTCCGCTACTCATTTCTCTCGTTCCTCTCTATCGCTGGCCGGGGCGGATCAGACCGCCGAGGCGCCGCCGACAATTTCCGACAATTCCTGGGTGATCGCCGCCTGGCGCGCCTTGTTGTAGACGAGCTGGAGCTCGTCGATCAGGTCGCCGGCGTTTTCCGTTGCGTTCTTCATCGCCACCATGCGCGCGGCCTGCTCGCAGGCCAGGTTCTCGATCACGCCCTGGTACACCTGGGACTCGATGTAACGCATCATCAGGCCGTCGAGCAGCTGCTGCGCGTCCGGCTCGTAGAGGTAGTCCCAGTGGTGCTTGAGCTCCGGCGCCTCGTCCGCCACCAGCGGCATCAGCTGCCTGATCGTCGGCGCCTGCGTCATCGTGTTGACGAACTCGTTGGTGGCCAGGAACAGGCGATCGATGCGGCCTTCGCCGTAGGCGTCGAGCATCACGCGCACGCCGCCGATCAGCGACTGCGCGGTGGGCTCGTCGCCGAGGTTGCGCAGCGACGCGACGATATTTCCGCCCATGCCGCCGAAGAAGCTGTTGGCCTTGCTGCCTACCGCGCACAGGTCGATGGCGATGCCCTGGTCGTTCCAGGACTTCATCTCGCGCACCAGGGCCTTGAACAGGTTGATGTTCAGGCCGCCGCACAGGCCGCGGTCGGTCGACACGACGATGTAGCCGACCCGCTTGATGTCACGCTCTTCGAGGTACAGGTGCTTGTACTCGGGCGTCGCGTTGGCGATGTGCCCGACCACGGCGCGGATGCGGTTCGCGTAGGGCTTGCCGCGCGCCATCCGTTCCTGCGCCTTGCGCATCTTGCTTGCCGCCACCATCTCCATTGCGCTGGTGATCTTCTGCGTGCTGGAGATGCTGGAGATCTTGGTGCGGATTTCCTTGCCGACGGCCATCAGTCGATCCCGTTTACCAGCTTTGCGTGGCGACGAACTTGTCGAGCGCTTCTTTCAACGCCGCGGCGATGTCGTCGTTGTAATCGCCTTTCTCGTTGATGCGCTTCATCAGGTCCGCGTGCTCGCTGTTCATGTAGGAGAGCAGCGACGCCTCGAAGTCCTGGACCTTGTTCAGTTCCACGTCCTTGAGGTAGCCCTCGTTGGCCGCGAACAGGCTGACGCCCATCTCGGCCACGTTCATCGGCGAGTACTGTTTCTGTTTCATCAGCTCGGTGACGCGCTGGCCGTGCTCGAGCTGCGAGCGGGTGGCCTCGTCGAGGTCCGAGGCGAACTGCGAGAACGCCGCCAGTTCGCG
>CAZOUC010000610.1:0-1707 GCA_964582825.1 uncultured Enterobacteriaceae bacterium
GTTTGACGCGCCGGTCCTCGAGCGAGTGGAAACTGATCACCACCAGCCGGCCGCCGGCCGCCAGTGCATCGACCGCCAGGCCAAGCAGGGCGTCGAGTTCGTCGAGTTCGCGATTCACGTGGATGCGGATGGCCTGGAATGCGCGCGTCGCGGGGTGGCGACCGCGCTCCCAGGCGGGGTGCGCCTCGGCGACGATCGCAGCGAGCTGCGCGGTGCGGGTTATCGGCGCCTGCGACCGGGCCGCGACGATCGCGCGCGCCATGCGCCGGGCGAAGCGCTCCTCGCCGTACTCGCGCAGCACGCCGGCGATTTCCTCTTCGCCCGCCTGCGCCAGCCAGTCCGCGGCGCTGACGCCGCTGGCCGGATCCATGCGCATGTCCAGCGGCCCGTCCTGCTGGAAGCTGAAACCACGCTGCGGGTCGTCGAGCTGCGGCGAGGACACGCCGAGATCGACCAGGATGCCGTCACACCGCCCCCACCAGCCGCGCTCCTCGAGCAGCTCCCGGCTGCGGGAAAAAGCGGCCTGCGCGATCTCGAAGCGGGCATCGTCGGCAAACTCACGCCGCGCCACGGCGACGGCGTCGGGATCCCGATCGATCGCCAGCAGGCGCCCCGACTGCGACAGCCGGCGCAGAATCTCGGCGCTGTGACCGCCGCGGCCGAACGTGGCGTCGACGTAGCGTCCGTCAGTGCGCGTCAACAACATCTCCACGGCCTCATGCAGCAGGACCGACTTGTGCATTTCCCGTCATCCCGCCCCGCTCGATGCCGGCCGGACCGGCGGCGCAGGGCAATGCCGAACCGGTTCCACCCGCCGCTACAGCGACAGGCGCAGCATTTCCTCGGGCAGGGCGCCCTCTGCGCCGGATTCCTCGAGCCACCTGTCGCGCTCGGCGAGCCAGCCGTCCTCGTCCCACAGCTCCAGCTTGTTGCCCTGGCCGACGAGCACCACTTTCTTGCCGAGACCTGCGTACTCGCGCAGGGAAGGTGGCAGCAGGATGCGCCCGTTGGCGTCGAACTCGAGATCGCTGGCGTAGCCGATCAGCAGACGCTGGAAGCGTCGCACGGCGGGATTCAGAGACGGCAATTCCTGGATTTCCTGCTCGATGTCTTCCCAGGTGGGCAGGGGGTAGACGAGCAGGCAGCGAGACTGCGTGTCGATGGTGACGACCAGGCGACCGTCGCAGGACGCCGCCAGGGACTCGCGCAGGCGCGCGGGGACCGCCATGCGACCCTTCGCATCCAGGCTGATGTGGTGCACGCCCCTGAACAAGTGACCCCCGACTGGGCCCGAACCACCACACTACGGCGCATCGAACCCACATTTATCCACTATTTCCCACGTTTCGACACTATAGGAGTCGCTCGAGAAAGGTGTCAAGCAGGAATACCCCACCCAACACGGGATTTTCTTCAATAAAATCGGCAACTTAGCGAAATCAACCGCCCTGAGGCAGAGCGGCCGGAAGGTATTTGTCTACCAGAACACGGGGCTGGCGATTTGACTTAAAGTGATACTTTAATAAATAGACTATTTTGGACTAAAAAGATAAATTAAAAAAACGTTTTGGAATTTGAGAGCCGATCTGTAAGCCGGGTTCTGTCGGCAGCGCCTGAGCGGCATCACCGGGCAGCCATTCCTCTGGGACGCGCGTCACCGCGCGCCTCTAGCGACCTACCCGAACCCGGCGCGGGCCACGCCATCGG
>CAZOUC010000611.1:0-1707 GCA_964582825.1 uncultured Enterobacteriaceae bacterium
ATCTCGATGATGTCGGTCAGGTAGTACTCGCCCTGGGCGTTGTCGTTGTCGAGCCGGTCGAGCCAGCCGCGCAGGCGGGCGTTGGGCAGCGCCATGATGCCGGTGTTGATCTCGCGGATGGAGAGCTGTTCGGCGTCGGCATCGCGCTGCTCGACGATGGCCCGGACCCGCCCCTCGGCGTCACGGACGATGCGGCCATAGCCGGTCGGGTCGTCGAGCCGCGCGGTGAGAACGGCGACGCCGCCCTCGCTGGCGACGTGCAGCAGCGGCGTCAGCGTGGCGTGGCGGATCAGCGGTACGTCGCCATAGAGGATAAGGCCGATGCCGTCGTCGGCGAGGCCCTCGCTGGCGTGCTGCACCGCGTGCCCGGTACCGAGCTGCTCGACCTGCAGCACCCACTCGGCCTCGACGTCGGCAAGGGCGTCGCGCACCTGCTCGGCGCCGTGTCCGATCACCACGTGCAGGCGGGCATCGGCGAACTCGCGGGCGGTGTCGATGACGTGACGCAGCAGCGGCCGCCCCGCCAGCGGGTGCAGCACCTTGGGCAGCGCCGAGCGCATGCGCTTGCCCTGGCCGGCGGCGAGAATGACGACGTCGAGCGGCTGGGTCATGGTCGGCGGGGCGCCCCTGGCGGCAGTGGACCCTATGATAGTCGGCCCCGCCGGTGGACACCAATGGGACGCGGATTTACCCGCACCCTCGCGCGCGGTATCGTGCGGCACATCTCGGCGAGACGCTGTACCTGGTGATGCCCCGCTTCGTGTTCGGTCTGCTGCTGGCGCTGGCGTCCTGCGTGCGTGCCGAAGACCTCGTGCTGTTCAACGCCTTCGGCGACGCGCCGCTGGCCGAGGTCCTGGCCGAGTTCGAATCGCAGTCCGGTATCGCCGTGGGCGAAGTGACTCAGCCCGATGCCGATCTCGACGCCTGGCTGGACGGCTACGCCGCTCTGGAGCGACCGCCTGAGGCCGTGCTGCTGCCGCAGGACTTCGTCTTTGAGCATATCGAGCTCGCGTTCAGCAACGTGGATCCGGGTTGGGTTCGCAGCCGCATTGCGGCCGAGACCTGGGACCTGATGCGCGTGAACGACCGCCTGCCGGGAGCGCCGATCGGCATCGGTGACCACCTGATGCTGCTGTACAACCGGCAACTGGTGACGCAGCCGGCGCAGAGTTTCGGCGAGCTGATCGAGCAGAAGGCGGCGTTTGCCGAGATGGGTCTCGACACCATCGGCTGGAAGTACGACGAGATGTACTGGTTCGTACCGTTTCTCGCGGCATTTGGCGGCTGGCCGGTCACGAACGGCCGGCCCAGCCTGGATACGGCGGCAATGACCGCGGCCCTCGTCGCCTACCAGCGCGTGGGACACGCTCTGCTCAACCCGGCCTGCGGCATTGACTGCTCTCTGGCGCGATTCGCCGCCGGCCGACTGCCGTACCTGATCATCGGCGACTGGGAGCTGCGGCGCCTGCGATCGGCGCTCGGCGCTCGGATCGGATTTGCGGCTGGCGCCTCTACCGAGCGTCGACGGCCATCCCCTGCAGTCGATGTACTCGCTGCACGTGCTGGCGTTTCCCGGCGACAGCCTGAATGGACCGAAACGCGAGCAACTGCTCGCCCTGCTGGAGAGGATCGACGACCGGCTCGACGCGGATCGTCAGCTCCCGGAGGCACCAGACGGCCAGTTGCTTGCTCAGCGGGCCCAGGTCC
>CAZOUC010000612.1:0-1702 GCA_964582825.1 uncultured Enterobacteriaceae bacterium
ATCAAAGCCCTTATCCGCGCTCTATAAGCCGAAATTTTACGCTTGGTTTCGTTCCATTTGGCTTTAGCGGCTTGCTTTGCGGCCACCTTTGCTTCCAGAACTGGCATCAATGAGGCAAGAGGAGATAAATCAACACCAAACGCATACTGAATTTCTCGTGTCTCACGATCTCTCATGCCGTAGCGTTTGAAATTACCTGAATCCTGCCAGCTAAGCGCTCCAAGTGCATGAAGAGCTTTCTCACGGTTTCTCACTTGTCTCTCTGAGATGTCTAGATCTTGTGCAGTTGTGGTAACGCTCTGGTAATTGATCGGCTGAGAGCCTTCTTTCCAGTCGGCTTCATCTGTTCGGATCACATAATACTCTAAAAGCTCAACCAATTCGGCAGAAAACCCTGCATCCTTACCGGCCATCTTTACAAGTTTAAGGGCTTTGAAGCGGTCAATATCCTCTTCAAGGCCGATATATTCATCCAAATCTTGTAAGCCAGCCCGAAATTTGGGTGAGCTTACCCGTCCGCCAAATGCACTTGGCGAGTTAATATCTACTATCTGCATGTTTCATCTAAGCTATTAGAAACCCCTGAATTAAGGCCGCAAAAAAGGGTCGCGAAAAAACACTTTTTTCACTTGCGTCCTGATTCGTTCAGCGGTATATTGAAAGTACGAAATAAGAATATATCGCTGATTTATTTAGCTAGACCGCTGCGCCAACAGCGGTTTTTGCTTATCTGGGTTCTAAATTATGCTTCTCCTTTCTTATTATGGGTTCAACGGTTAAAATTGCCCTGGTAGTGACGGCTTGCACCGCCTAGGGCGGGACATAATTGCAATTACCGGATGGCAACTGCGGTGCCAGATATCCAAAATCATTAAATGATTCTGAATCTCTTATAAAAAATCTATCATACTGTCTCATTATCCACAATGTAACATTCTCATTAGACACCTTAAGACAAACGTAAAACCTCTCAAAAAATCGCTGTAACCCAATATTGGTATAGGTTTTATATTATTAGAAATAAATGAGACGTTTGCGAAACTTTCTTATTCACAGTCTCATGTGGATAAGTAAGACAGTTTTGGACACCCTAATTTGACTCACAATGCGAATCTGATTTTTGGTATTAGGGATTTTTTTCTTAGAAAAATTCTTTATACTTTGAGAAAGTAATAACAATGTCGCAGGGATGTCTCATGCGACGAGGTGAGAAAATGAGTTCAAATAAAGTTTCTGTTTCCGTAGCAGCCAAGATGGCAGGGGTTTCCCGTGCTACTTTCTATCGTCATATTGATGAAAAATCCATATCTACCGAACAAGACGACAAGGGCAATAAAGTCATAGATGTCGCAGAATTGGTTCGTGTCTATGGGAATCAACTCAAAACATTGGAAGATGTTGAGAAGGCCGAGAAAGCCAAAAAGAAAAAAGGTGAGACAGGACAAGACAGTGAAAATGTCTCAACAGAACTGGAACTGATGCGCGAAAAACTTAAAAATCTTGAGACAGAGCGCGAAAGAGAGCGGAAACAGCTCTCAGACCAAATCGGAGATCTTCGCTCTCGCCTCGAAAAAACGGAAGAACAGCGCATTAAGGCCGAAGAGCAAAAAGATCGCTTAACTCTCATGCTAACGGATCAGCGCTCCGATAAGGAGAAGATTGAGGAAAAGGAAAAATCGCAGGAGAAAAAATTCAGTGACCT
>CAZOUC010000613.1:0-1691 GCA_964582825.1 uncultured Enterobacteriaceae bacterium
GCTCTATGGACATGTTGTCGAGCATGATCACGTCCACGCCAAGGTCGCGCGCCTCGGTCACGTGGGCGAGCGTCCGGCACTCGACCTCGATCCGGTACCGATCGCCCCAGCGAGCGCGAACGGCCTCCACGGCACGGGTGATCGATCCGGCGCGGTCGACGTGGTTGTCCTTGAGGAGAACCATGTCGTGGAGCCCCATCCGGTGGTTCGTCCCGCCGCCCACCTTCACCGCGTACTTGGAGAGCGCCCGGTAGCCGGGAAGCGTCTTGCACGTGTCGAGGATGCGCGCCGCGCCGCCGGCGCGGGCCTCGTTCACGTAGAGCCGCGTGGCGGTGGCGATACCGGAGAGAAACGAGAGGAAGTTGAGCGCGACGCGCTCCCCGGAGAGTACCGAGGTCGCCCGTCCGGTGACGGTCGCGACGCGGTCGTCGGGCGACAGGTCGTCGCCGTCGGTCCGGTGGAAGTCGACCGTGGTACGCTCGTCGATCCTCGCGAAGACCGCCGCGAAGAGGTCTGCCCCGGCGAGCACGCCGCGCGCCTTGCACGTGAGGCGGGCGACGAGCGTCTCGTCGGTGAACAGCGCCGTGGAGGTCACGTCGCCGGCCGCACCGAGGTCCTCGGCGAACGCGGCGTCTATCAGGTTGTCGTAGTCCGCAAGCTGCATACGACATCGTACGACATAAACTTGACCGGAACAATCGACCCCTGTACGCTTTAGTCACGATGTTGAACACAGTAGACGCGCTCTACGCGCGCATGCACGAGAAGCTCAAGGACGTTGTCCCGGACTTTGAGCTTCGTCATAAGGCCGAGCTCGCCGCGAAGATCCTCAGGCTGAAGGAGGAGCGAAACGCGGTGATCCTCGGTCACAACTACATGGAACCGGCGCTCTTCCACTCGATTCCGGACTTCACCGGCGACTCGCTCGAGCTCTGTCGCAAGGCCGCCACGACGGACAAGGAGATCATCGTCTTCTGCGGGGTACGCTTCATGGCGGAGACGGCGAAGATTCTCAACCCGGAGAAGACCGTGCTCATCCCCTCGCCGAAGGCGGGCTGCTCGCTCGCAGAGAGTATCACCGCCGAGGACGTGCGCGAGCTTCGACGACGGTACCCGGGCGTCCCGGTGGTCACGTACGTGAATACGTACGCGGACGTGAAGGCGGAGAGCGACATCTGCTGCACCTCCGGCAACGCGGCGAAGGTCGTCCGCCACCTCGACGGCGACCGGGTCATCTTTCTGCCCGACGAGTACCTCGCGGGGAACGTCGCCCGGGAGACCGGCAAGCGCATCATCTTCCCCACCCGTTCGCCGCGCCCGGCGTCGGCCGAGGACGAGGGGCTCGACTACGAGATGATCGGCTGGCACGGACGGTGCGAGGTACACGAGCAGTTCACCGTCGAGGACATCGCGAACATCCGCAAGCAGTTCCCTGACGTGGTCGTCCTCGCGCACCCCGAGTGCAGCCCGGAGGTCGTCGACGCGTCGGATTTCTCGGGGAGCACCTCAGAGATGGTCCGCTACGTCCGCGACGTGGAGGCCGCCCGCTACCTGCTGTTGACCGAGTGCTCCATGGGCGACAATATCGCCGCGGAGAATCCGCACCGCGAGATGCTGCGGCTGTGCAGCGTGCGCTGCCCTCACATGAACGAGATCACGCTCGAGGACACGCTCGCCGCGCTCGAGCAGAC
>CAZOUC010000614.1:0-1689 GCA_964582825.1 uncultured Enterobacteriaceae bacterium
GGAGGCGGGCGCGAATGCGCTTGGTCGCCTGGCTGAGAATCTGGCTGACCCGGGACTCGGTGACCTCGAGCACCAGGCCGATCTCCTTCAGGTTCAGCTCCTCGTCGTAGTACAGCGACAGCACCAGGCGCTCACGCTCCGGCAGGCGCTCGATCTCGGCGGCGATGTCCCGCGCCAGGCGCTCGCGGGCCGAAATCGTCTCGGGATTCTCGGCGCTCCCGTCGAGCTCGATCGCGTCGTCCGATTCGCCGCCGACCAGCTCCTCGAGGCTGAACAGGCGACTGCCGGCGGAGTCCTGCAGCATGGCGTGGTATTCGTCGAGGCTGACGCCGAGCTCGGCGGCGACCTGTTGATCGCTGGCGTCGGCGCCGGTGCGATTCTCGACTTCACGGATCGCCCCGGCGACGCGGCGCGCGTTGCGGTGCACGGACCGCGGCGACCAGTCGCCCTTGCGCACCTCGTCGATCATCGCGCCGCGAATCCGGATACCGGCGAAGGTCTCGAAGCTCGCGCCCTTGCCGGCGTCGTAATTCCTGGACGCCTCGATGAGCCCGATGATGCCGGCCTGCAGCAGGTCTTCCAGCTGCACGTCGGCAGGCAGGCGTGCCAGCAGGTGGTGCGCGATGCGCTTGACCAGGGTGCCATGGCGTTCAACGAGTTCCTCGACGCTGTGCTCGACTGCAGAGCTCGGGTACATGGCCGCTCAACCGGTCACCGCGTCGCCGACCAGGCGCTCCACGAAAAACTCGAGGTGGCCACTCGGCGCTGCCGGCACGGGCCAGCGGTGCACGCGTTGCGCGAGATCGCGGAAAGCCCGCGCAGCAGCCGACTGCGGCGCCGCGAGCAGCACCGGCTGCTGGCGCCGGATCGCCTTGCGCAGATTCTCGTCGAAGGGAATCGCGCCGACGTACTGCAGGGTCACGTCGTCGAGAAAACGTTCGCAGACGTGCGCGAGACGGTTGAACACGCCCTGACCCTCCTGGGCGCTGCGCGTCATGCTGGCGAGGATGCGGATTCGGTCGATGCCGTAGTCGCGGTTGAGCAGCTTGATCATCGCGTAGGCATCGGCCACCGAGGAGGGCTCGTCGCAGACCACCAGCAGCACTTCCTGGGCGGCACGCACGAAGCTGACCACCGAGTCGGAGATTCCCGCCGCGGTGTCCACGATCAGGGTGTCGAGGCTGTTGCCGAGCTCACTGAATGCATGGATCAGGCCGGCGTGCTCCATCGCCCCGAGCTGCACCATCCGCTGCGTGCCCGAGGACGCCGGGATGATGCGGATATTGCCGGGACCGTCGACCAGGATGTCACGCAGTCCGCACTCGCCGGACAGCACGTCGGAGAGGTTGCGCTTCGGCGTGAGACCGAGCAGGACGTCGACGTTGGCCAGGCCGAGGTCGGCGTCCAGCAGCACCACACGTCGACCGAGCTCGGCGAGCGCGATGCCGAGGTTGATCGACACGCTGGTCTTGCCGACCCCGCCCTTGCCGCCAGTCACGGCGAGGACCTGTACTGCGTTGGCCATGGCCACCTCTCTCGTGCCGCCGGCGCGTCGCTCAGGAAACGGCCCGCGCCTGCGGGTTCCGTCCGGCATTATAGCGTTCCTGCCAGTCGGAACCGGGAGTCGTTCGGGCGAGGGACTGCAGCAGGCGAACCAGCGTCGCCGAATCCGGCGCGGCGATGTCTTCC
>CAZOUC010000615.1:0-1685 GCA_964582825.1 uncultured Enterobacteriaceae bacterium
GACCTTCAACAACTCCACCGCGGCCAGCAACGTCGTGCTCAATGCCCTGGTCGTGGAGCTGGCCACCCGGCACCGGGGCGAGACGGTCGAGGCCCTGGCCGGCATCAACCGCGCCCTGCGCGAACGGAGCTACGTCATCGATGACGACCGTTAGCCCGCCCGAGGCGCCGCGTACGCCCGATACCTACCTGATCATCGGCGCGGTCGCCGTGCTGGTGTTCCTGCTGAGCTTCCTGGTCACGCCGGGGCGGTTCGAACTGGTCGAGCAGGAGCGCGACGGGCGCATCGTCGCCGTCGTCGACCCGGCGAGCTTCGAGTTCGTCGAGGACGGCAAGGGGTCGGTGCTGTTCTCGAGCAGCGACCGTCCGGGCCTGTTCAACGCCGCCTACGAGGGTCTGGTGTCGGGCAGCCGCACGGGCGGTGCCGTGGGCATCATGGCCTTCATCCTGATCGTGGGAGGCGCGTTCGGCATCGTCATGGCCACCGGCGCGATCGACCGCGGTATCCGCCGCATCGCCGGCAGCGGCGGCGACGGCCGGGTGCTGCTGGTGTCGCTGTTCGGCACCTTCTCGCTCGGCGGCGCGGTGTTCGGCATGAGCGAGGAAACCGTGCCCTTCGTGCTGATGCTGGTCCCGTTGCTGGCCCGCTACGGTTACGACGGCGTCACCGTCCTGCTGGTGACCTACGTCGCCACGCAGATCGGCTTCGCCACATCGTGGATGAACCCGTTCAGCGTCGCGATCGCCCAGGGGATCGCCCAGCTTCCCCTGCTCAGCGGTATGCCCCTGCGTATCGGTATGTGGGCCGTATTCACGCTGATCGGCATCCTGTTCACGCTGCACTACGCGGTGCGCAGTCGCGGCGAGCCGGCCGTGCCCGTCGCGGGCGACCCCGTCGACGGCGCCCGGCTCGGTACGGGCGACGTGCTGGTACTGCTGGCGCTGGCGGCGGTGATCGTCTGGCTGGTCTGGGGTGTCGTTTTCGCCGGCTATTACCTGCCGGAAATCGCCACCCAGTTCATGGTCCTCGGCCTGGTGGCGGGCGTCATCGGCATCGCGTTCCGCTTGAACGGCATGACCGGCAACGGTGCCGCCGAGGCCTTCCGTCAGGGCGCAACGGCCCTGCTGCCGGCGGCGCTGGTGGTCGGTTTTGCGCGCGGCATCGTCTACCTGATGGGCGGTGACGACGCCACGGAAGCCAGCCTGATGAACAGTCTGCTGTTCTATGCCAGCAGCGCGCTGGACGGATTCCCGGCCTGGCTCGCCGCATGGTCGATGCTCGCGCTGCAGAGCGTGTTCAATTTCTTCGTGACCTCGGGCTCCGGCCAGGCGGCGCTGACGATGCCGCTGATGGCGCCGTTGTCCGACCTGATCGGCGTCAGCCGCCAGGTCGCCGTGCTGGCCTTCCAGCTCGGTGACGGCCTGACCAACATCGTCGTACCGACCTCGGCGGCCCTGATGGGATGCCTTGGTGCGGCGGGCGTCGATTGGCTGCACTGGCTGCGGGCGATGCTGCGCTTCCTGTTGCTGCTGTTCGCGGTCGCCAGCCTGTTCGTCATCGCTGCCACTCTGGGAGGCTACCGCTGATGCTCACGGTGATCCGCAACGCGACGGTGTTCGCCCCGGAACCGATCGGCGTGCAGGAGGTGCTGATCGCCCGGGTCGGCCACTACAAGCGCATCCCCG
>CAZOUC010000616.1:0-1681 GCA_964582825.1 uncultured Enterobacteriaceae bacterium
ATCGCCGTCATGCGTGCGCCCTGCTCGCTGGCGGCCGCTTCGAAGAGCACGCGGTGCATCTGCACGCGCAAGTGCCGTTCGAGCAAGGCGCCCAGCACCGACGGTTCGCTCGGCTCGTACAGAAAGTCGATCGGCGTCTCGTGCCCGGCGGGCGGATCGGCCTGGAGCGGCAGGAACTGCTCGAGCGTGACATGCTGCGAGATGGCCGACTTGAACTCCGCGTACAGCACATAGACGCCGGCGCATTCGCCTTCGGCAAAGGCGCGCACCGGCTCGGCGATGATGTCGCCCGCCGTGCGGAACACCGGCCCATCGGCCACGCCGGTGTAGCTGCTGGCCAGGGTGCGGCGGCGGCGCTTGAACGCATCTACGCCACGGCGGCCCACCATGCTCACCTGTACGTCGCGGCCGCCGAACGTGTGATCCATCAGTTCGATCGTGCGGTTGATGATGTTCGCGTTGTACGCGCCACTCAGACCGCGGTCGCCGGTCACGGCGATGAGGTGCACCGGCGCCTCTTCGTCCACCTCCTGGCGCAACAGGGGGTGTGCGTCGCGGTCGGCGCGCGTGGCCACATCGCTCGCGAGCGCGCGCATGCGATAGGCGTACGGGCGCGCCTGCACGATGGCCTCCTGCGCGCGGCGCAGCTTGGCCGCGGCCACCATCTTCATGGCACGCGTTATCTTCTGCGTGCTCTTGACGCTGGTGATGCGCCGCTTGATGTCGCGCAGGCTAGCCATGGCTCACCGGGTGTTCGGCGTCTTCACCCAGCCGCGTGTGGAAGTGTTCCGTGAAGGCCTTGAGTGCGGCGTCCAGCTTTTCGCGCAACGCGTCGGTCAGCTGTCCGCCGTCGAGCAGCAGGTCGACCAGTTCCTTGTGCGTCGTGTCGAGTTCGAGGTTCCACTCTTGCTCGAAGCGCGTAATGGCCGACACCGGGATCTTGTCGAGGTAGCCGTTGTTGGCGGCATAGATGATGAAGACCTGCTTCGCCACCGGCAGCGGCTTGTACTGCGGCTGCTTCAAGACCTCGACCAGGCGCTCGCCGCGGGCCAGTTGCGCCTGCGTGGCCTTGTCGAGGTCGCTGCCGAATTGGGCGAAGGCCTCGAGTTCGCGGTACTGCGCCAGGTTGAGGCGCAGCGTACCCGCCACCTTCTTCATGCCCTTGATCTGTGCGTTGCCGCCCACGCGCGACACGCTGATGCCGGCGTTGATGGCCGGGCGCACACCGGCGTAGAAGAGGTCGCTTTCCAGATAGATCTGGCCGTCGGTGATCGAGATCACATTCGTCGGGATGTAGGCTGAAACGTCGCCCGCCTGGGTCTCGATCACGGGGAGCGCTGTCAGCGATCCGCCCCCCTTGTCATCGCTCAGCTTGGCGGCCCGCTCGAGCAGGCGGCTGTGCAGGTAGAAGACGTCGCCTGGATAAGCCTCGCGTCCCGGTGGCCGCCGGAGTAGCAGCGAGATCTCCCTGTAGGCCGCGGCGTGCTTCGAAAGATCGTCGTAGATGCAGAGCGCGTGACGCTTGGAATCGCGGAAATACTCGCCCATCGCGCATCCGGCGTACGGCGCCAGATACTGCATCGAAGCCGGAACCGACGCCGACGCCGAAACCACGATCGAGTAATCCATGGCGCCGTTGTCCTCGAGGGTCTTGACCACCTGCGCCACCGTCGACCGTTTC
>CAZOUC010000617.1:0-1681 GCA_964582825.1 uncultured Enterobacteriaceae bacterium
CCGAACCCCGCTTCGACGGGCGCTTCCGGATTCACCAGCAGCGCCTCGTCGCTGAGCGCCACCTGAAGCTGGCTCTCAGTCCGACCGACGCGCCCGGGCGCCGCCTCGACGCGATCGCCTTCGCCGTCGACCTCGAGCGCTGGCCCGACCCGGCAGTGGACTGCGTCGACCTGGTATACCGCCTCGACGTCAACGAATACCGGGGCGAGCGTCGCCTGCAACTGCTGGTCGAACAACTGGTCGCCGTCGGCTGATGCGAGTGCCCGGTGTCGCCTTCGCCCTGGCGACCACGCTGCTGTGGGCCATCCTGCCGCTCAGCGTGGCGCCGCTGCTGGACGCGTCGGATGCCGTCACCATCAGCTGGTTCCGCTTCCTGAGTTCCGGCGTGCTGCTGTGGGCGCTGCTGCGCCTGCGCGGCCCGCTGCAGCTGACGCGCAAGCCGGACCGGCAGCTGTACTGGCTGCTGCCGCTGGCGGTCGGCGCGCTGGTGGCGAACTACACCCTGTACGTCACCAGTCTCAATTACATCAGTCCCACCATCGCCGCGGTGGTGATCCAACTCGCGCCCGTGCTGCTGATGCTTGGCAGCCTGTACCTGTTCGGCGAACGCTTCGTCCGTATTCAGTGGGCAGGTTTTGCGGTGATGCTGGCCGGCATGATCCTGTTCTGCTGGCACCGTATCGCCGGGGACGCCGGCCGCTCGGCGCAGCCGCTGCTCGGCGTCCTGATCATCGGCAGCGCCGCGCTGTGCTGGGCGGTGTACGGCCTGGCACAGAAGCGCCTGCTCCTGTACGCCCAGTCGCAGACGACGATGGTGGCGATCTACCTGTCCGGTGCTGCCCTGATGTGGCCCTGGAGCGAGCCGTCCGGCCTGGTACGGCTCGAAGGACTGGAACTGGGGCTGCTGCTGTTTCTCGGCTTCAACACCCTGGTCGCCTACGGCTGTTTCGCCGAGGCGCTGCAGCGCTGGGAGGCGTCGAAAGTCTCTGCGGTACTGGCGACGGTACCGATGCTCACCCTGGTCCTGGCCTGGCTGCTCGGTGAGCTGGTGCCGCGGCACTTCGGGCCGGAGCCCCTGTCCATCCCGCTGCTGCTGGGTGCTGCGCTGGTGGTCGCGGGCTCGGCGGCCTGCGCCGTGGGACCGGACCTGCTCCGTCAGCGCCGGTAGTCGAAGGGGAACGGCCGGTCATCGGGCAGGGGAACGTGGCGGAACTGCGGGCCGAGAGCGGCGCCGCGGGCGCCGCTGCCAGGCCAGGGCAACGTGCGTCGGCAGCGCGACGTCGTGCTGCTTCCGTGTCAGGCCGCGCGTGCCGCGGCCGGCGGCGCGGTCGGTCGCTCCTCGCCGCCGTGGTTGCGCGCGCGCAGAGCCCGGCCCATCGCCTCGCGGCCGAGCGCCGGGGTGCAGCGCTCGCCGTCCCAGGCCTGGTGGCCGCCGATCCAGACGCCGCGAACGACCCCGTCACTGCGATTGACGAGCTGTTCCGCCTCGAACACGTCACGGTGAATCCAGCGCACGCCGGCGTCCGAATCGTAGGCGGCCAGCGCCTGCGGATCGAGCAGTACCAGGTCGGCGCGCTGGCCGATGCGCACGCCGCCGATGTCGATGCCGAAGAAGTCCGCCGGCTCGCGGGTCAGGCGCTGGACCATCCGCGAGAACGCCAGCTGTCCGCGGCGCAGACCG
>CAZOUC010000618.1:0-778 GCA_964582825.1 uncultured Enterobacteriaceae bacterium
GCGAGCTGCGGCGCGCGTTCACGGCTGTGCTCGGCCACGACGCGGTCCATGCGCCCTGGCCGGAACACGGACCACGGGAAACCTACCGCTGCCGCCTGCTGGTGGTGGAAGACAACGACCTGAACCGTGAGCTGATCGCGGCGCAGCTGCGGCCCTACGGCGTGCAGGTGGTCCTGACGGCAAACGCCGCCCAGGCCCTGATCGAGGTCGAAGAACAGTTCTTCGACCTCGTGCTGATGGACGTGCACATGCCGGGTATGGCCGGCGTCGACCTCGCCCGTGCTTTGCGGCGCTGCGCACCCGACCTGCCGGTGTATGCGCTGACGGCCAACGTCGTGGGCACCGAGGAGGCAGAACTGGCGGCGGCCGGGGTGCGCGGCGTGCTGTACAAGCCCCTCGACGACGCCGAACTGCGGCGCCTGCTGGCACGACACGCCGAGCCGCAGGAGCCCGCAGCCGTGTCCGACCGGGCGCCATCCTATCGACTCGGCGAGGATCCGGATTTCGGTACGGCCTGCCGCGTGGAACTCGAACGTCTCGCCAGCGGCCTCGAGCGGGCCATCCACGGCGCAGATACCGTCCGTGCCACGGCGCTGGCGCACGACCTGGCGGGCCTGGCCCGCATCGGCGCGGCGCCTCGCCTGGCGGATGTCGCCAGCGGTCTGGAACAGGCAGCGCGCTGCGGCCGGCACCAGGACCTGCCGGACCACCTGGCACGGCTGCAGCAGGCGCTGCGGGATGGCCGCGAATGACACCGCGGCGATGCGCTATCATCGCC
>CAZOUC010000618.1:788-1681 GCA_964582825.1 uncultured Enterobacteriaceae bacterium
ACGTTTCCGGAGTACCGCACATGATCCGCACCCTCTTCGGGCTGTCCCTGGTGCTGCTGTCCGCCTGTCAGCGCGACACGCCCACTCCGACCGAAACGACAAAGGTCGTCGTGCCGGTCGAGACGACTGCGGCCGAACCGGCGCCAGCGGCAGTCAACCGGCAGCGGGCGCTGGCCGCGGGGCGTGACACGGCCAACTGGCTGATGCACGGGCGCACCTACGACGAGCAGCGTTTCAGCCCGCTCGAGTCGATAGGCGCGGGCAACGTCGCCGGGCTCGGCCTCGACTGGTACTTCGATTTCCCGACCGGGCGCGGCATGGAGGCCACGCCGATCGTCGTCGATGGAAAGATGTACACGACGAGCACCTGGAGCATGGTCTACGCCTTCGACGCGGCGAGCGGCGAGCCTCTGTGGCACTACGACCCGAAGGTGCCGAAGGCCTGGGGCAAGAACCTGTGCTGCGACGCGGTCAACCGCGGGGTCGCGGTCTGGGAGGGCAAGGTGTTCGTCGGCACCCTGGATGGCCGCCTGGAAGCGCTCGATGCCGCAGACGGTGCGGTGCTGTGGTCGGTGCAGACCACGCCGACCGACAAGCCCTACTCGATCACCGGCGCGCCGCGCATCGTCGACGGCAAGGTGATCATCGGCAACGGCGGCGGCGAGTTCGGCGTGCGCGGCTACGTGTCCGCGTACGCGGCCGACAGCGGCGAGATGCTGTGGCGTTTCTACACGGTGCCGGGCAACCCGGCTGACGGCTTCGAGTCGCCGGTCCTGGAGAAGGCCGCCGAACGCGGGCTGACCCCGCGGCTGAGGCTCGCTCTCGCCGGCGCCCACGAGAAGGCGGGAGCGCTCGAGCCGGCGCTCGCCCAGTTGAGCGCGCTCGTGAAGGAG
>CAZOUC010000619.1:0-1392 GCA_964582825.1 uncultured Enterobacteriaceae bacterium
GGCCCGGGTCACGGCCCGGGTCGATGGGCGCCTGTACGGTGTCCCGGTAATCAGCGGCAATCTGCTCCTGCTGTTCTACAACCGGGACCTCGTCGCAGCACCGCCGCGGACCTGGCAGGAACTGCTCGCCGATCGTGCCCGCATCGAGGGCCTCGGCAAGCGCCTGATCGTTTGGGACTACGGCGCGCCGTTCTGGTTCATGCCCTTTCTGGCAGCGCGAGGTGGTGTCGCGCTGGTCGACGGCGAGCCGCAGCTGGACAGCCCGCAAATGGTGGCCGCCCTGCAGGACTACCGCAGCTTCTCACAGCTCGGCCTGGTCAGTCCCGCATGCGACTACCGCTGCACCGAGGCGGCCTTTCTCGCCGGCACCTCAGCCTACGCGATCAACGGCGACTGGGCGATCCTGCAGGCGCGCCAGCACCTGGGCGAGCGCCTGGGTATCGCAGCGCTGCCGGATCTCGGTGAACGCGCGGTGTCGGCGCTGGCCTCGACCTACGTGCTGGCGTTTCCGAAGGTACCGCAGAGCGCAGGCCGGCTCGAAACTCTGCGCGAACTCGCGGCGCACCTGCAGAGCGAGCAGATCCAGCGTCGCCTGTTCGACGAGTTTGCGCACCTTCCCGTCCATACCGGCGTTCTGGCCGAGCTGCGCCGCGGCCAGGACAGCCTCGCCGGTGAACTGCTGGGTATCCTCGACGGCGCGATACCGCTGTCCAGCGAGCCGGCGATGTCGTTCGCCTGGCCGGCGATCGAACGCGCCATGCGCCTGTACCTGCAGGACCAGTTGACCGCGCAGGACGCCGCGTCACAGATGCAGCGTGAAGCCGTTCGCGAGTGGCATCGCTACCGCGACGCCGGCAACTGACCCCGGCTACAGCAACCATGCGCCGCCTGAGAACGACGCTCGCCATGATCATCGTCACGGCCGCGCTGGTCCCGGCCGGCACCCTGTCCTACTACCTGCTCGACAACGTATTCGAGATCGGCACCGAGCGGGTACGCCAGCAGGTCAACAGCGATCTCAACAGCGCCGTGCGGGAAATCCGCGCCCAGTTCGAAATCTTCACCACCAGCCTGCTGCTGTTTACGGACGACCGCTTCCTGGTGCCGTCGCTGGACAGTTTCCTGCTGCGCGGCAACGCACTGGCGTCCATGCGCCGCTTCGTCGACGGAACGCCGCTGGTGCAGTCGCTGTACCTGCTGGACGCCGACCTGCGGGTCGCCGAGCACGCCGACGGGGCCGTTACGGCCCTGCACGAGAGCGAACTGTTGACCGCGCTGCGAGCCGCCGTCGCGGCCGGTGAACTCCGCGAGGACGAGCTGTGGATCCAGCCGTTTCGCGACCCGCGCCTGGTCATGGCGCCCGACACCGGCTTCAGCGGCAACGTGCAGCAC
>CAZOUC010000619.1:1402-1677 GCA_964582825.1 uncultured Enterobacteriaceae bacterium
ATCGCGGTCGCGACACCGCTGTTCCCGCTCGGCCTGCGCGAGTCCGGAAGCAGCCGCCCGATCGGCCTGCTGCTGGCCGTCGTGCCGCTGGTGTCCGCCTATCCGCTGCTGACCGAGATCGCCGGCGTCCAGGAGGATTTCGTGCTGCGCCACGGCGCCGAGTTGCTGGTCGCGACCGCGGAGGACCTCGAGTTCGACGACGGCCCGCGCAGCATCGACGCCGCGCGGGTCCTGACGCTCGGCGAGCAGGCGGACGGAACGCCGCTCGAGTACAC
>CAZOUC010000620.1:0-1672 GCA_964582825.1 uncultured Enterobacteriaceae bacterium
ACATCACCCTGACCCCGGAGGCGATCGATTCGGAGTATGACGAGCAGGCGGTCCAGTTCGCCGCCTATGGCGAGCAGGTCTTCGAGCTCGGCGCCTGGGACCTGCGCGCGGGTCTGCGTTTCGACCGTGACGGCTTCGCCGACGAGGAGCTGTGGTCGCCGCGCCTCGCCCTGCACGGCGACCTCGCGCCCAGCCTGCGGCTCGCCGCCACGGCAGGCCTGTACTACCAGTCGCCGCGTTTTCTCGTGCGCTCGGCGAACCCCGACAATTTCCGTATCCGCAACGAGCGTATCGAGCACTACAGCCTCGGGCTGACGCGCGACTTCGGCGAGCGCTGGTCGCTGCTGGTCGAGCCGTACTACCAGCGTCTTGATCGTCTGGTCGTCGACGAGGGGCGCAGCACCGGCCGCGTCAGCAACGCCGGTGACGGCACCAACCTCGGCGTCGACCTGGTGCTGACACGGGACTTCGCCAACGGCTGGTTCCTCGACGCCAGCTATTCCTACAACCGCTATCGGCGCAATGACGACGACGGTCTCGGCGATTACGACGCCGACTTCAGCCGGCCGCACTTCCTGACCGTCGGCGGCAGCTGGGAGATCAACGCCCGCTGGAAGATCGGTGCGCGCTGGAAGTACGCCAGCGGTCGGCCTACCGACGCGTTCCGCATTTACGACGACGTGCTCGGTCCGGGTGAACCTCTGCGCTTCAGCAAGGAACTGCTCGGCGGCAATGAGCGGCGCCTGCAGGACTACCACTCGCTGAACGTGCGCATCGACTACCGGCGTTCGCTGCGCGTGCTCGACGTGGTGGCCTTTCTCGACGTGATCAACGTCTACGGCGGGCCGGGCGCCAACAGCGAGGAGTTCAATCCGCGTCTGGGCGTCAACGTCAGCGACGAAAGCGATGCCTTCCCGATCATCGGCCTGATCTTCGAGCGCGCCTGGTAGCTGTCAGCCGTCGATCTGGCGCGCCACCTCCAGCACCAGGCGGCGCAGCCACTGGTGGCCGCTGTTGTGCTGCAGCAGCGGGCTCCAGGCCATCTTCAGTTCGATCGGCGGGATCTCGAACGGCGGCGGCTTGATGACCAGGCGCGAATCGGCCCGGTGCAGGCGCGCCATCTTGCTCGGTACCGTGACGATCAGGTCTTCCTTGGCGGCCAGCAGGATCGCGCTCTGGTAGTGGCGGGTGAACACCGTGATGCGGCGCTTGTGATCGAGGCGCGCCAGGGGCTCGTCGACCCAGCCCAGGCGCTGCACGTCCCCCGGGTCGACGCCGACGCCGACGCCCATGCCGGTCTTGCTGACCCAGACGTGGCGCGCCGACAGGTAGGCGTCCAGGTCGAAGTGCTTGAGGATCGGGTTGTCGACCCGGAGCAGGCAGCTGAAGCTGTCCTGCCAGACCGTGTTCTGGTGAAAGGACTGCGGCATCGAATCGAAGCGATTGATGACCATGTCAACCTTGCCCTGCTCGACATCGAGAAAGCTGACGTCGCTCGGCGTCATCAGGTCCAGGGTCACGCCGGGCGCGTCGCGGCGCAGGCGGGTCAGCAGCGGCGGGATCAGTACCGCCTCGGCGTAGTCGCTGACCATGATGCGGAACACGCGCTCGGACGCCGCCGGTTCGAAGGCCGATCTGGGCTGCACTGCCTTCTCGATTTCGGCGACGGCGC
>CAZOUC010000621.1:0-1662 GCA_964582825.1 uncultured Enterobacteriaceae bacterium
CCCGCGAACTGCTCGAACTTTTTACCATCGGTAAAGGCGCCGCGTCGTGGCGGTCGAGGCGCTGGTGCGCTGGCAGCACCCGGACCGGGGGCTGCTGATGCCCGGCCAGTTCATCGGCGTGGCCGAGGAATCGGGCCTGATCGATGCGATCGACGGCCACGTGCTCGAGCAGGCAGCCACCGATCTGCTGGCGTGGCGGCGCGAATATGGTGGTCTGGCGCCGGACCACGTCAGCGTCAACTTCTCGGCGCGGGAGCTGCAGCGCGAGGACTGCGTGGCTCGCCTGACCCGGGTGGTCGACGAGCTCCAGTTGCCACCCCAGTGCCTCTGGCTGGAAGTGACCGAAAGTATGCTGATCGACGATTTCGACCGCGTCCGGCGTGTTCTGCGACGACTCGTCGAACTCGGTTTCCGCATCAGCCTGGACGATTTCGGTACCGGCTTCTCGTCCCTGAGCTACCTGCACCAGTTGCCCGTACAGGCGCTGAAGGCGGACCGCAGCTTCGTGTCGGCGGCGCAGGAGGACGCGGTGGCGCGGGGGATCCTGGAATCGCTGTCGGCACTGGCCCGCAGCCTGGACCTGCCGATCGTCGCAGAGGGCGTCGAAACCGCCCAGCAGCTCGCCCTGGTACGTCGGCTCGGGTACCCGATGGTGCAGGGCTTCCTGTTCAGCCGGGCTCTGCCCGCCGAACAGTGTCCGGCCTTGTTTTCGGACATAAAAATCATTATGGAACAATTGGTTAAGTAATATTCTTAATATTGATTCGGGGTTTTTCGTGGGTCTGCCCCAGCCTGCGGGCAAAAAAAACCGCCGGAGACCGGCGGTTTGCAAGGAGCTCAGGGGGTGAGCTCTGTTGGGAGCCGAACAGTACGAACGCGATCCACACTGCTCGCTCGAATTACGTGGCGTGGCTGGCCCCGGATCACCGGCGGTGCCGGCTTCTCAGGGCGCGTACAGGGCCTGCGCGTCGCGCGTGAAGGCGCGGCGGCTCTTCTGCCACATGTAGAACATGTGGCCGCCTTCGTAGAGCGCGAGCTCGACCTGCTCGGCGAAACGACTGCCGCGCGCGAGTTGCTGCAGCAGGTACTTGCTGTCGAAGTAGGGCGTCACCAGGTCGTAGATGCCGTGCACGATGGTGATGCGGGTCGCGGGGTTGATCGACAGGCCGACCGCGATGTCTTCGGCGCCGCCGGGTGGTATCGGACTGCCGGTATCGCTGTCGCGCCACTGCCAACGGCGATTGACGTCGTAACTCAGCAGCTGGTACTGCCGCTCCGCGTCGACCCCGAGCCCGTCGCGCAGGTGCTGGTTGGCGGCCACCGTGTACAGGCGGTTGATGCCGTCGAGAGTCGGGTCGACGCCTTTGAAGGCGTCGCTGTAGGGAAACGGATCGTCGATCGCGACGCCGGCGTCGTACAGGCCCACGACGCGCTGCTCGTCGCGCAGCAGCTCGCGCACGAAACCGTCGATCGGCGGCATCCCGCCGTGTCGGACCAGGCGGTCCTCGGGTACGCCGATCCAGGCGTACAGGTTGCGCAGGAACTCGGCGTCGAGCTCGTCGCCGCTGGCCAGCGCCGGCAGGTACTCGGTCATCGCGTAGCGTTCCGCGCGATTGAGAAAGTCGGCCAGGCTCTCCTTCTTGCGGGCGTGGCTGCAGCGAC
>CAZOUC010000622.1:0-1658 GCA_964582825.1 uncultured Enterobacteriaceae bacterium
TCGCGTTATTGGCGTAGCCCGAGTTGAGGTAAGCGTAACCGAGATAGTACCGGGCGCGGTAATACATAGGATAGTACGCCAGGGCTTTATTAAAAAGCTGGATAGCCGCCTGATATTCCCGATTGTAGAAACGAATCATCCCTTTTCTAAACTCTTCCTCAGCTAATAAGACATTAATCGACTTTTCCACTTCTTCAAAAATTTGATTAGTGTTCGTCGCCAAATCACCGCTTTGATCCCCTCCGCCACAATTCGTTAAAGGAATAAGCATTAAAATAGAAATAAAAATGATCAGAAAATATTTCCGCATGTATTCCCCTCCCGAGATAACGGACACTTATTTCATTACAATTATAATAGAAGACAGAAAAATTGTCATGTTTTTGAGTATCGAAAAACGAGAAATGTTTTATGCCTCTACCGGCTTATCATTAGAATCCTTCTTCTCAAAAAAGAGAAACATGATCGCCAATAAAATGGTGCCGATAACCACAAAACTATCGGCAATATTAAAAGTATACCAACGAATGTCTTTGATTCCCACATCAATAAAATCCACTACGGCTTTGTGTCCCGGAATAGACGGATCATTAAAGAAAAATAATCGGTCGATATTATTCCCTAACGCCCCGCCCGCAATAAACATACTCGCCAACCGAGAGAGTTTAACCGGTGTTCCGTCTTTGACATATTTATCCATTTTGAAAAAGAGAGCGATGACCACCGCTAAAGCTATCAGATTCAATCCCGCTAATATATAGGGCATAAAATTGATACTACTTTGATTGAAAATACCGAAAACAACCCCTTCGTTATACACAAAACTGAAGCGCAGAAAATTACCGAGTACCTCTTTCATCATGGGCCTCGGTGTTCGCGAGATAAAATATTTACTGATCAAATCCCCTGCTAATATCACGAAAGGAATAATAAAATATAATGACAATTTCAGTTTTTTATTCATGCTTTTCTCCTTTTGGGGAATTCAACGGATAAATACAACGACTCTTTAGCGATAAAACAACTCAATCTTTAATAGTGAGAGCCATCCATCGGTTCAATTTCAGGTTCCTGCTTATTATCTCCTTTTTTCTTCTCAAAAAATAAAAAGAGTACCCCCAATATAATACTCCCCACTACCACAAAGCTATCCGCTACATTAAAAGTATACCATCTGACGTCTTTGATACCGACATCCAGAAAATCCACCACGGCCTTGTGTCCGGGAATTGTGGGATCATTAAAGAAAAACAAGCGATCAATAATATTGCCCAACGCGCCACCCAAAACAAACATTAAAGCGACCCGTCCCCAATTTTGAGCGGGGCCTTCCTTGACAAAGCTATCTATTTTTAAAAACAGATAAACGACAACACCCAAAGCAATCAAAGATAAGATACTTAATATGTATGGCATGACATTATTTGAAGCGGAATTGAAAAGGCCGAATGTAATCCCCTCATTATATACGAAAGTAAATCTGAAAAAATTACCGATAATTTCCTTCTTATAAGGGCGGGGCTCCATCACAATGAAATACTTACTAATCAAATCCCCGGCAAGTATACCTAAAGGAATCAATCCGAATAACCCTAATTTCCATTTTTTTTTCATCCGACTCTCCCATATTTCAGATTTCAATGCCCGCGAACCACACT
>CAZOUC010000623.1:0-1647 GCA_964582825.1 uncultured Enterobacteriaceae bacterium
CGCCTACGGTGAGGAGATTCTCCGGTTCGCCGCGCGCGCCGCCTCTGCGTCCGCCCTGCGGCGGGCCGACCTTGCGCAGAATCTTCACGACCTCGTCCTCGGCGTAGCCCACGTCCAGAAGCTGCCTGACGTGCCTCATCCGATCCGCCATCTCTCCGGTGAAGTACGGCACGCCGGCCGACCCCCGCCCGCCCGCCTGAACGATTCCGGCCTCCGCCCAACGTGCGATCGTCTCCTCGTCCTCTTCGGTCCGCTGCGCCAACTCGCTCAGCGTCAGTACCGTTCGTTTCTCCATACCGCTCCCACGCGAACGTTCAGGATACTAGTTCCAAACGTGAACGTACACGTATACTAACGAGGCCATCGATATGAGTCAACGACGTCGCGCCCGACAGTAGGATTCTGGATATCGATTTTTCTCGACTATCTCCACACTCGTGACTACCTTATGCCTACCAAACTGTTGGGAGATGACATGAAACGAATCGCTACTGCTGGAATCACGCTGCTTCTCGCCGTCGTATCGCTCGGCGCAGAGCCGCTTCTCAATCGCAACGACGGACCGCTCGAGGTCACCGCCATCGCCGAAACCGGCTTCGTCAAGGTGCTCTACCACACGATCAAGGTCGGTGCGAACGGCACCACCTTCGACTTCGTGAGGGAGGGGGGCCAGGAGATCGTCTTTCCGATCAGCCGGTTCACCGCCGAGCTCGAGGTGAACGATCGGCATACGGTGATCCTCCTTTACCAGCCGCTCGAGATCGCGACGCAGGTCCGCTTCGACGAAGCGCGCACGATCGACGACGTGACCTTCAACGCGAACGAGGGCGTGAACGTCACCTACAGCTTCCCCTTCTACCGCGCGAGCTACCTCTACGATTTCGCCGCCGCGGAGAACCTCGAGCTCGCCGCGGGCGCGAGCCTTCAGCTCCGCAACGCCTCGGTGCGCTTCGTCTCGGTCAACGGCGACCAGAACGATATTGCCGTGTCGCAGGACCTCGGACCGGTACCGATTCTCAAGGTACGCGGTGAGTATCGATTCCCCGACGCCGCGATTCCCGGCGCATTCCTCGGGCTCGAGGCCGATGGGTTCTTCGCCTCCTCGGCGTTCATCAACGGCGCCGACTACGAGTTCTCCGGATCGATCTACGACGTCTCGCTCCGCGCCGGGTTCGCGCCGACCGACGGTGTCGACCTCTTCGCGAACGTCCGCGCGCTCGGTGGAGGCGCGAGCGGCACCCGCCCGGACGACGCGCGCGAGTTCTGGTCGCAGAGCCGAAGCGGCTCTACCGACAACTTCCTCTCCACGCTCTCGCTCTCGCTCGGCGCGCGGCTGCGCTAGCAGCCCCGCGCCGGGGCGCGTGCAAGATCCGCGTCGGTGACGGTACGGGCGAAGACCGCGACCGCTGGCCTGGCCGGAGCGAAGAGCTCATCGACACGGTGCGCGGCGCGCTCGGGCCCGGTTTCGTCATCCACGCCGACGGCAACAGCGCCTTCCGTCCGGCGCGCGCGAAGAAACATCGTCGACACCGTAAGGAGGAACCTGTATGAGAGAAGTCCAATGGGAACGGATGTTCCCCGATGAGCTCGAGGCGGCCTTCGCGGCGTGCCCGGTCGTCTACTTTCCCTACGGCCTCTGCGAGCCGC
>CAZOUC010000624.1:0-1642 GCA_964582825.1 uncultured Enterobacteriaceae bacterium
AGCGCGGCCATCGCGACCTTCGACAAGCGGGCATGCCGTTCGGCGCTGGCGAGGTTGGCGACCAGCACGGCGAACGGCTTGGCGTCCCGGCGCTTGCGCCGGCGCAGGCGGTCGACGGCGGCCGCGTCGCGCGCATCGCAGAGCAGATGGTAGCCGCCGATGCCTTTCAGGGCGACGATGCCGCCAGCCCCGAGTACGGCGGCGATGCGAGCCGGCTCCTGCGACAGCCGCGGGCCGCAGTCGTGGCAGGCGATCGGTTCGGCGTGGAAGCGTCGCGACGCCGGATCGGCGTACTCGTGGCGACAGCGCGCGCACATGGCGAAGTCGGCCATGCTGGTGCTGGCCCGGTCATAGGGCAGGCGCCGACTCATGCTGTGCCGCGGGCCACAGTGGCTGCAGGCGATGAACGGGTGCAGGTAGCGCCGGTCCCGAGGGTCGAACAGCTCGGCCAGGCACGCCTCGCACAGGGCGACGTCGGCGGGAATCGCGGCCCGTACAGCGCCGGTGCCGCGTGTGCTGCGGATCGCGAACGCGCGCTCGCCATGACCATCAATGCCGCGGCTGTGCAGCGAATCGATGCGCGCCAGCGGCGGCAGTTCGGCCCGCAGGGCCGCCTCGAACGCATCAAGACCGGGCCCTTCCACTTCGATCAGGACCCCGTCGCCGTCGTTCAGGACGTAGCCGCCCAGACTCTGGCGTTGCGCGAGACGATATACGTAGGGCCGGAAACCGACCCCCTGCACGAGGCCGCGTACCCGGATACGGCGCCGCACCGCGCCTGCTGGGCCTGCCGCCGCGGCAGCCATGTCAGGCGCTGGCCGCCGCCAGCTGGCGCGCCGCCCGCACCCAGTCGAGCCATCGGTCCAGACCCTCGCCGCTGCGCGCCGACGTGCGGATCACGCCGATGTCGGGATTGACCCGCCGCGCGTTGTCGATCAGGGCGTCCACGTCGAAGTCGAGGTGCGGCAGCAGGTCGACCTTGGAGACGAGCATCAGCGATGCGCTGGCGAACATGTTCGGGTACTTGAGCGGCTTGTCCTCACCTTCGGTGACCGAGGCGATGACCACCTTGTGCGCTTCGCCGAGGTCGAATGCCGCCGGACAGACCAGGTTGCCGACATTCTCGATCAGCAACACCCCGTCGTGCAGGTGCAGGCTGTTGAAGGCCTCGTCGATCATGGCCGCGTCCAGGTGGCAGCCCATGCCGGTATTGATCTGGACGGCCTCGACGCCGGTGGCGCGGATGCGCTCGGCGTCCCGGCTGGTGGCCTGATCGCCGACGATGGCCGCCACCGCGCCGTCGTGATGCATGGCGCCGAGACTTGCGGCGAGCAGGGCGGTCTTGCCGGCGCCCGGTGACGACACCAGGTTCAGCGCCAGTACGCGATGGCGCGCGAAGTGGGCCCGGTTGTGTGCCGCGATGGTGTTGTTTCGGGCGAGGATGTCCTGCTCGACGCGCAGCAGCCGCGACCGGGTCGCGTCAGCATCGTGTTGCTCCGGCGCATCGAGTGCCGGGTGCTGCAGAACCCGGCCGCCGTCGATGCTCGTGTCGTCCTTACCGCATCCGCAGGTCCCGCACATCAGATCACCTCCAGTTCTTTGAGTCGCAACTCGTCGCCGCCGGCAACGAGCAGCTGGTAGC
>CAZOUC010000625.1:0-1633 GCA_964582825.1 uncultured Enterobacteriaceae bacterium
ACCGGCGACCTCAACCTTGGCAAGGTTGCGCTCTACCAACTGAGCTATTCCCGCGTCTGGCGATCGAGCCGTCGGCACCGTCGCCGGCGGCCTGGGAACCCGATCCCTTTCGAGAGCCCACGTATTCTAGAGAGAGGGTGTCGGCTGTCAAGGCGAATCCTCACGCCGCGCGGTCGCCCCATGCGAGGTCAGGTCCGGCCAGGCCGCGCGGACGTAGAGCAGCGCGGACCAGATGGTCAGCACCGCCGCCACGTACAGCATCACGTAGCCGAGCACCAGGAACCAGTCGGCCTGCCGGGGGTCGGCCGCGAGCAGCACCACGATGGCGACCATCTGCACGGTCGTCTTGACCTTGCCGAGGTAGGACACGGCGACGCTGGTGCGGCGGCCGATCTCGGCCATCCACTCGCGCAGGGCCGAAACCAGCAGCTCCCGGGCGATGATGATCAGTGAGGCCACCGTGAACAGTGGCGTGTTGTGCAGGCTGACCAGCAGCACCAGGGCCATCACCACCATGATCTTGTCGGCGACCGGGTCCAGGAACGCCCCGAATGGCGTGGTCTGATCCAGGCGCCGCGCCAGGTAGCCGTCGAGCCAATCGGTCAGGGCCGCGAGAACGAACACCGCGGATGACGCCATGAAGCTCCAGTGCCAGGGCAGGTAGAACACCACCACGAACACCGGGATCAGCAGCAGCCGGAACACGGTCAGCGTGTTCGGGACGTTGAGAATGGCGGCTCGGCTCATGGCGGCATTGTAGCCCGCTCCACTCAGTCGTGGTGCAGGGCCGCGTAGATCGACTCCGCGGTCTTGCGACTGATGCCCGGGACCCTCAGCAGTTCGTCGATCGAGGCCCGCTGCACGCCCTGCAGGCCACCGAAGTGGCGCAGCAGCTCGCGGCGCCGCTTCGGCCCGACGCCGGCAATGCCCTGCAGCGGCGAATCGCGCCGGGCCCGGTCCCGGCGCTGCTTGTGACCGGTCACGGCGAAGCGGTGCGCCTCGTCGCGAATCTGCTGGATCAGGTGCAGGGCCGGCGAATCGGCCGGCGGTACCTGCTGCCGCCCGCCGACCACTAGGGTCTCGAAGCCCGCCTTGCGGGTCGTGCCCTTGGCCACCCCGACGACACGCACGGCGGCAACCTGCAGCTCTTCGAGCACCTCCTCGGCCTGACGCACCTGGCCGGGGCCGCCATCGATCAGCAGCAGGTCCGGCATCTTGCCCTCGCCGCGCTTGAGTCGCGTGTAGCGTCGCTGCAGGGCCTGCCGCATCGCCGCGTAGTCGTCGCCGCGGGTGATGCCGTCGATGTTGAAGCGGCGGTAATCGGACTTCAGCGGACCGGAACTGTCGAACACCACGCAGGACGCGACCGTCGCCTCGCCGGAGCTGTGGCTGATGTCGAAACACTCGATGCGCTGCGGGACCTCGTCGACGCCGAGCAGTTCCTGCAGTTCCTCGAAGCGGCTGCTGAGCTGCTGGCGGTTGAGCAGGTGACTGCCGAGGTTCTGTTCCGCCGTACGCCGAGCCAGCTCCAGCCAGCGTGCCCGCGCGGCGCGTACCCGGTGACTGATCGTCACGCGGCGACCGGCGGCTTCACCGAGCGCGCCGGCCAGCAGCGGCGCGTCGTCGACCGGCT
>CAZOUC010000626.1:0-1633 GCA_964582825.1 uncultured Enterobacteriaceae bacterium
CTGCTGCTGGTCACCAAGGAAGCCCTGAAGGCGCGGGTGCGGGTCGGTGAACTGGTGCCGTACCGGATCACCGTGGAGAACCTGTCCGATCTCGTCCTGGACGCCGTGCGGATCGTGGACACGGCCGCAGAAGGATTCAAGTACGTGGCCGATTCGGTTGCGCTGGTCGAGCCCGGTGCCGATGGCCGGCTCGGCACCGCGGACGACCTTCGCCGCGCCGTGGAGACTACCGGACAGCGCCCGGTGCTGTTCGACGGGATTACCGTGGCACCGCGCTCGACGGTCGAACTGCGCTACCTGATGCGGGTCGGCGCCGGAGTCGGTCCGGGACCGCACAGCAACCGCGCGGTACCGTTCCTAGGCCCGCTGCGCACCGGCAACCAGGCTCGCGCGACCGTCGAGGTCGTGGCCGACCCGCTGCTCGACAAGACCAGCATCATCGGCAAGGTGTTCCTGGATCGCGATCGTGACGGGTACCAGGACCCGGCCGGCGCCAGCGGGCTGCGCCTGTCGATGTCGGGACCGGCGGTGGATGCCGACCGGGCGCTGCGCATCGACTACCCGGACGGCGACAGCCGGACGCTGCCGGCGGCCGGACTGGCCGCCGGCGTCGAGCTCGGTGATATCCCGGCGCGGCGCTCGATCAACGAGCCCGGTGAGCGGCAGGCGATCGTCGTCGAGGTGCCGCTGCGCGAGCGGGCCTTCGGCTCCGTCGAACTCGACAGCGACGAGGGCCTGGGCCTGAGCCTCGACGAGAGCGGAAACCTGCAGCGCAGCGAGCGTGGCGCGGTGGCCGCCGGTCGCAATGCCCAGGACCTGGTGATGCTGGCCGAGCCCTTCGAGGCCGACGACGGGCTGCGGCTGCGATTGCGCATTCTGAACCAGGGCATCGTCGAGCGCGGGTTGCCCGGTGTACGCCTGGCCACGGTCGACGGCCTGCGTATCGAGACCGACCACAGCGGCCGTTATCACCTCGCGGACGTCGACGTCGGTCGGCGCGGCCGGGGCCGGAATGTCGTGCTGAAAGTGGATCCTGCGAGCCTGCCCGAGGGCGCCGAATTCACCACCGAGAACCCGCGATTGCAGCGCGTGACCTCGGCGCTGATGACCCAGTTCGACTTCGGCGTCTGGCTGCCCGAGTCACCCGAACTCGCCGGACGTGCCGATTTCGAGGGACGCCGTGAGACGGCTGAACTGACCGACGACAGGTCCCTGGCCGGCGAATGGGGTGTCTGGCTCAGCAGCGACCCGGGCGTCATCGAGCCGCGCCTGGCGGTCATGGCTCCGGCCGCGGCCCGGGTGCGCGTGACGGGGCCGGCCGGCTGCAGGACACCCGGTCGCGGCCCGGGTGCGCGACGGCCGCCTGGCCGAGCCGCTGCGATTCAAGCTGGTCACGAACTACTCGGCCTTCATCGACATGTGGTCCCTGGCAGTCTACGACGCCGACGACGTCGACCGGGTCACGCCCCTGGTGAGCCTCGACGGTTCACGGCTGGCGCCGTTCGATGAGATTACCTGGGACGGCCGCGCGCAGCAGCCGCAGCGCGCCGGCACACGGCTCAGCTATGTGCTGCGCGTGTACGGACGCGATGGCGGGGTCGATCGCACGCGAGCGCGCGAACTGAGCCTCGTC
>CAZOUC010000627.1:0-1622 GCA_964582825.1 uncultured Enterobacteriaceae bacterium
GTCGTCGACGATGCCGGCAACGTGCTCGGTGGCGCGGTGGATCACCCGCATGTCGGCGACGCCGGTCCCCGAGTCCTCGGCGATGATGTAGCGTCCGCCGAGCTGTTCGACCGCGCGCCCCATGGCTTCCAGCAGGGCCTCGGTCTTGTCCTGGTGCGGGTCGCCGATGATCACCGACTTGCCGCCGCCGAGCGGCAGGCGCGAGATGGCGGACTTGAACGACATGCCGCGGGACAGGCGCAGCACGTCGTTCAGGGCCTCGTCGTCGTTGGCGTACGGATACATCCGGCAACCACCGAGCGAAGGGCCGAGACAGGTATCGTGAATTGCGATGATCGCCTTGAGGCCGCTGGGCTTGTCGCAGCAGAAATAGACGTTTTCGTGGCCGGCGTATTCTTCGTGACTGAACACCGACATTATCGTTGCTCCGTTTCTGGTGCCGCTGACTTCATTGTAGCGAAAGCACGATGCCCACTTTTGATCCAGCACTGACTTACCTCGTCGACGGCGCGATGGCGACCGAACTCGAGCGCCGTGGCGCGGACCTGTCAGGCCCGCTGTGGTCGGCACGAGTTCTCGCCACCAATCCGACGCTGATCGAAGCGGTGCACCTCGACTACTACCGCGCCGGTGCCGACATCGCCATCAGCGCCAGCTACCAGGCCACACCGCAGGGCCTCGCGGCGCTCGGCCTGGACCGGGCCGCCGCCGTGCAGCTGATGCAACGCAGCGTCGGCCTGGCCAGACGGGCGCGGGAACGCTACCTGTCGACCCCGGGAGAGCAGCCGGTCGACCGCCGACTGCTCGTGGCCGCCTCGATCGGTCCGTTCGGGGCCCAGCGCCACGACGGCTCGGAGTACCACGGTCGCTACGGTGTCAACGCAAGGCAGCTTGTCGAGCACCATCGCCGCCAGGTCGACGCCCTGGCCCCCGCGGGAGCCGACCTGCTGGCCTTCGAGACGATTCCCAGCCTCGGCGAGGGCGAGGCCATCGTGCGGGCGATGGAAGAGTTCCGGGAGCTCGATTTCTGGCTGAGCTTCAGCTGCGCCGACGACCGGCACGTACGCCACGGCGAGGACTTCGCACGCTGCGCGGCCCTGGCCAGCGAGTCGCCCCGGCTGCGCGCGATCGGCGTCAACTGCACATCGCCAGAACACGTGCTGCCGCTGTTGCAGTCCGCACGGGGCAGCACCGCCAGGGCCCTGCTCGCGTATCCCAACAGCGGTGAACGCTGGGACGCGACGCGACGCCACTGGGCGCCGCCACCGGGACCGGCGCGCCGCTGGCTGGATGATGCCCGGGCCTGGCAACGGGCCGGAGCCCGCCTGATCGGCGGCTGCTGCCGCACGACGCCGGCAGACATCCGCAGCCTGCGCCAGGAACTCGCGCACCAGATTGTATAAATTACATTAACTTATAACCCTAAATTTATGAAATTATTGCTTTTAGATTGGTTAGCGCCGCCGCTGCACGGTTGGTACAATGCGCGCTCGCTGACGCGGCGGACTCCGCAATGAAATACCTGGGCCCGAGAGCCTTCAGCCACGAGCAGGCACCACGTATCGGCGTGCTGCTGACCAACCTGGGAACCCCGCAGGCACCGACCCCGGGCGCCCTGCGTC
>CAZOUC010000628.1:0-1326 GCA_964582825.1 uncultured Enterobacteriaceae bacterium
GATCCCGAACGATCGACTCGACGTCGCGGCCCACGTAACCGACCTCGGTGAACTTGGTCGCCTCGACCTTGACGAAGGGGGCTTGTGCCAGCCGTGCCAGGCGGCGTGCGATCTCGGTTTTGCCGACGCCGGTCGGCCCGATCATCAGGATGTTCTTCGGCGTTACTTCCGCGCGCATGTCGTCCGGCAGCTGCTGGCGCCGCCAGCGGTTGCGCAGAGCCACGGCGACAGCGCGCTTGGCCTGCTGCTGGCCGATGATGTGCCGGTCGAGCTCGTGGATGATCTCGCGCGGGGTCATGCCGCTCATCGGGCGTCCTCGGCATCGAGCGTCTCGATCGAGCGCTGGTCGTTGGTGTAGACGCAGATGTCGGCCGCGATGGCCAGGCCCTGCTCGACAATGTCCCGGGCCGGCAGCTCGGTATGACGCAGCAGCGCCCGGGCCGCGGCCAGCGCGTAGGGGCCGCCGGAACCGATGGCGATGATCGACTGCTCCGGCTCGATCACGTCGCCGTTGCCGCTGATGATCAGCGAGTGCCTGGCGTCGGCCACCGCCAGCAGCGCCTCGAGCCGGCGCAGCGCGCGCTCGGTGCGCCAGGCCTTGGCAAGCGCGACCGCAGCCCGCTGCAGCTGACCCTGGTGGCGCTCGAGCTCCGCCTCGAACAGTTCGAACAGCGTGAACGCGTCGGCGGTGCCGCCGGCGAAGCCGGCGATGACCCGGTCCTTGTGCAGGCGCCGCACCTTGCGTGCGTTGCCCTTCATGATCGTGTCGCCCATCGACACCTGGCCGTCGCCGCCGATGCAGACCTGCCCCTGGCGGCGCACCGACAGGATCGTGGTTCCGTGAAACTGCTTCATCAGGATCGGGGATTGTTTGCGTGAACCGGGATAGTGGGGTGCCCGGGCACGGGATTCAAGGGCGCTGCCGGATCAGCAGGGTCTCGATGCGCTCTTCGATCAGGCGCTGGCGGGCATTGGCCAGCTCGGAGCGAGTCGCGAAGGGGCCGACCTGCACCCGGTGCCAGGTCTCGCGGCCGTCGATCGTGACCGTGTCGATGCGGGCGTCGAAGCCGAGCAGCAGCAGCTCGGCGCGCCGCCGGTCGGCGTCGCGGTCACTGCGGAAGGATCCCGCCTGCAGCAGGAACTGCTGCACGTCGGGCGGCGCGGCGCCGGCCGCGTCGCCACTCGCCTCGTCGCGTTCCGGCACGAGGACCTCGGACTCGGGCAGCAGGGTGTAGAACACGAAGCCGGACGGCTCCTCGGCTGCCGGCGCCGCAGACGGCTCGGCCGGCTCCTGCGCCGCACCGGCAGGGGCATCACCGGCGGGGC
>CAZOUC010000628.1:1336-1620 GCA_964582825.1 uncultured Enterobacteriaceae bacterium
CACCAGGCCGGCGATGAACGCGCCGACCACCAGGCCGGTCAGAAGCCAGGCCCAGCCCGACACCGGTCGTTCCCCGGGAGCTTCCCTGGCCGTTGCGCCGCTTTGCCGGCGGCCAGGCTTTTTTTTGGCGAAATCCTGTGCCATGGCGGCGCGCGTCACACTCCCTCGATCGGATCCACATCGACGGCCCAGCGTGCCTGTGCCGGGAGCGTCGTCGCTTCCAGCTTAGCGCAGGCCAGGGCCACTGTCCGGTGCAGGTCGGTGCGACGCGCGGCGTGCAGCAG
>CAZOUC010000629.1:0-1609 GCA_964582825.1 uncultured Enterobacteriaceae bacterium
GGCGCCTGCCTGGCACGCGGCACCGCCGCGGCGGTGTTCCAGCCCGGCAGCCACGGCTCGACCTTCGGCGGCAATCCACTGGCCTGCGCCGTGGCCTGCACCGTGGTGGACACGATCGAGGGCGAGGGCCTGGCCGAGCGCGCCACCGCGCTCGGCGAGCGCCTGCGCGAGCGCCTGCGCGCAGGACTCCAAGGCTGCCCGGACTTCGTCGAGGTGCGCGGTATGGGCCTGATGATCGGTGTGGAACTACGCGAACCCTGCCGGTCGCTGCTGCCGCGCGCGCTCGACAGGGGCCTGCTGATCAACGTCACCAGCGAACGCGTCGTGCGCCTGCTGCCCCCCCTGGTGATCGACGAGGCCGACGCCCTGCAGGCGATGGACACGCTCTGCGAACTGATCCGCGAGGGCGCATGAGCACCGCAACGCGGCACTTCCTGAGCCTGCTCGACTTCAGCGCCGACGAACTGCGGCGCCTGATCGACCGGGCGATCGAAATGAAGGCGCAGCGCGACGCGATCGCGGCTGCCGGGCCGTTGCGCAACCGCGTGCTGGCAATGATCTTCGAGAAATCCTCGACACGCACCCGGGTCTCGTTCGAAGCCGGCATCACCCAGCTCGGCGGCAGCGCGCTGTTCCTGTCGCCCCGCGACACGCAGCTCGGGCGCGGCGAGCCGATCGAGGACACCGCGCGGGTGCTGTCACGGATGGTCGACCTGGTGATGATCCGCACCTTCGCCCACGAGACCCTGCAGCGTTTCGCGGCGCACAGCAAGGTGCCGGTGATCAACGGCCTGTGTGACCGCTACCACCCCTGCCAGCTGCTGGCGGACGTGCAGACCTTCGTAGAGGCGCGCGGCCCGATCCAGGGGCGCCGGGTGGCCTGGATCGGCGACGGCAACAACATGTGCCAGTCCTACATCAACGCGGCGCGCCGGTTCGATTTCCGGCTGCGCATCGCCTGCCCCCCCGGCTTCGAACCGGACGCGGCGCTGCTGCAGGCCAACGCCGACCGGGTGGAGCTCACGCACGAACCCCGGCAGGCAGCGGAAGGCGCCGACCTGCTGTGTACCGATGTCTGGGCCTCGATGGGCCAGGAAGACGAGGCGTTGCGGCGCCGTGCCGCCTTTGCCGGATTTCAGCTCAACCGCGAACTGCTGGCCTGCGCAGCACCGGACGCCATCTACCTGCATTGCCTGCCGGCGCACCGCGGCGAAGAGATCAGCGCCGAGCTGATCGACGCGCCGGACACGCTGATCTGGCAGCAGGCCGAGAACCGCCTGCATTCCCAGAAGGCGCTGATGGAGTTCCTGCTGACGACCTGAACGGCTGCGCGCTCAGTGGGCGTGGCCGTGCTCGATCTCCTCGTCCGTCGCCGCACGTACGCCGTCTACCGTAACGTCGAAGTGCAGGTCCTGCCCGGCCAGCGGGTGGTTGCCGTCGACGACCACTTCTTCCTCGTCCACCGACTTGACGGTGACGGTCACCGAGCCGTTGTCGGTCTGGGCTTCGAATCGCGCCCCGACCTGCACCTGGTCGGCGTCCGGAAAGGCTGCTTTGGGCACCGCCTGCACGAGTTCGGTGCGGTATTCGCCGTAGGCCTCGGCGGCGG
>CAZOUC010000630.1:0-1606 GCA_964582825.1 uncultured Enterobacteriaceae bacterium
CTCATTATCTCGCCCAGAACCGCCACGGCCTCCCCAATTTTGTGCAATTCGTTGGCCGTCTTCACCGGGCTGCATAGAACCACGGCCTTGGCCCTGTTGCTGACCGGATTGTTGTCCTTGCTGTTGACCTTGGCCCTGTTGTTGACCGGATTGCTGCCCCTGCTGCTGGCCTTGGCCTTGTTGCTGGCCCGATTGTTGCCCCTGCTGCTGGCCTTGGCCTTGTTGTTGGCCGGATTGTTGCCCCTGCTGTTGACCTTGGCCCTGTTGCTGACCGGATTGTTGTCCTTGCTGTTGACCTTGGCCTTGTTGCTGACCCGATTGTTGCCCCTGCTGTTGACCTTGGCCCTGTTGTTGACCGGATTGCTGCCCCTGCTGCCCTTGGCCTTGTTGCTGGCCGGATTGCTGCCCCGGCTGCTGGCCTTGGCCCTGTTGTTGGCCCAATTGTTGACCCTGCTGTTGATTGTTTGCATTTTCGCCTGGTTGCATTCCAACTTGTCCAGCCTCGGTAGCGCCATCTATTTGTTGTCCACTGCTCATTCCTTGGCCAGATTGATTTTCTTGTTGATTTTCGTTCTGCTCACCAGAACCCTGGGCGAGTTGTCGATTGTTCATTTCACCGGATTGAGCCATAGAACCATTTTGCGGTTGATTCTCTTCATTTCCTTGCAGCAGATCACGCATCGAGCGCAAAGCCATCTGCATGCCTTCCAATTCGTTTTCCACCATCATTTCGGCCACACGGTTGAGCGCCTGGGCCGATTCATCCAATTTCTGTTTGATTTGCTCTTCTTGTTCTATGGCTTTGTCCCAGATCCCATATTCAATGAGCGGAATTTGTTCTTCGCGTTCGATGTCTTCCAAAATTCCTTGTTGACTGGTTTCACGCAACCAGTCTCCCAATTCTCGAGACATGAGAGGTTGGCTCTCTTTCGAGCGCTGCGCCAAATCGCTGGCTTCTTCGATCGTTTGCAAAAAGTCATTGGCCAATTGTTCTTTTTCCCGCTTGAGTTCCATCTTTTCATCTTCGGATGAATCCGCCAGCGACATGGGAGAATTCTGGTTGTCCTGCAATTGGTTTAAGGCATCGACGATTTGATTTTGTCGATCCTGCAGTTGTTCCATCCTCTCTTGCAGAGACCGCATGCGTTGGGCCGCGGCTTCTCGTGAATCTTGCTGCAAACGCTGTTGCACATCATCCATCGCCGTCATGGCCCGTGAACTCGAGGTTCGTGCCCGTTGCAAATCTCCCTGTTCCATTTGTTCCAAACCACGATTGATCTGTTCGCGAACATTTTGCAAATCACGCAACGCTTCTTGGGTTTGGGGATTGCGCATATCGCCGCTGGCCAGTGAGCGTTCCAATTCATCCAATCGTTCCAGATTTTTTCGCTCTTCTTCGCGCAAGCGTTCCAGGCGACGTTGACGTTCTTCTTCGGTCAAGGTTTCTTTTTCCAATTCCGATATCAACTTGGCGATTTCTTCATGAATGCTTTGCTGACGCTGCGCCAGTTCTTTGATTTTATTGAGCGATTCAGAACTTTCTTGCAATTGCTGTTGCTGGGTCTGACTCTCCTGTGCGTAAAAATTGCGTTCCCGGTCGAGTTCC
>CAZOUC010000631.1:0-1604 GCA_964582825.1 uncultured Enterobacteriaceae bacterium
CGCCGGGCTGTTCCTCTCCAACTTCCCCGAATCGCTCTCGAGCTCCGCGGCGATGCGGCAGGCGTCGTACCGGTTCAGACGAATCCTGCTGATGTGGGTCTCGCTGATGCTCCTGACCGGCTTCGGCGCGGTGCTGGGCAACCTCTTCTTCGCCGGTGCGTCGCACGCGGTCTTCGCGGTCGTGGAGGGCATCGCCGCCGGTGCGATGCTCACGATGATCGCCGAAACGATGCTCCCGGAGGCGTACCACAAGGGAGGGACGGTCACGGGGCTCTCGACGCTGCTCGGCTTCCTCGTCGCGATCCTCTTCAAGACGCTGGAATAGGGCCGACGGTCCGGCCCGCCGGACCCTCGGCCCGCTACAGGCCGATCCACGGGTCGAGCATCACGAAGACGATCACGACGAGGATCGCCGGGGTGTAGTCGGCGGTCTTGATGTGCCTGAGGTTGAGGAGGTTGATCCCGATCATCAGGATGAGCGCGCCGCCCGCCGCTGTGATCTCGCTCAGCATCAGCTCGCTCACCCAGGGGCTGATCTGTCCCGCGAGCAGCGTCAGCCCTCCCTGGTAAACGAGGATGACGAGCGCGCTGAATGCGACCCCGATGCCCATGGAGGCGGCGAGCAGGATCGAAATGAACCCGTCCATCACCGACTTCGTGAGCAGGAGCTGGAAGTCGCCCTCCACCCCCGCACGGAAGCTCCCGATGATCGCCATCGCGCCGACGCAGAAGAGCACCGACGCGCTGAGAAATCCGTAGGCGAACTCGCTGCCCGTGTTCGAACGCCCGAAGCGACTGCGGAGAAACTCGCCGAGCCGGAGAATGCCGTTCTCCACCCCCACCACGACCCGAGGATCCCGCCCGTGACGACCGCGAGCGCGAGGTAGAGGACGCGCTGCATCTCCATCGCCATGGACATGCCGATCACGAGCGTGATGACCCCGATCCCGGAGTAGAGAACCTCTTTGATCCGATCGCCGATCCGGCGATTCAGCGCGAGACCGACCAGCGACCCGAGGATCACCGCCGCGGCGTTGATGAAGGTGGCGAGCATGCCCGCGAGTGTAGCGACGCTCGGCCCTAAACTCAAGTGCCGTTCTGATCGATGCTTATAGAGAAGGGTCGAGGAGGAACGAGTGAGCCAGACGGCACAGGCGGAATCAGGCATCGAGACGAAGCGCAAGATCTACTGCGCCAACTGCAAGAACTGCAAACTGGTACCCTCCCCCGTGGGAGACGACACCCGCTACGTCCTCCGCGTGCGGTGCGCCGCCGGCAAGTGGCGAAAGCGGCTCGGCGACGAGAAACAGTACAAGTACTTCACCGTGATCCGGCGCAGCATGGACGATTGCGACGCCTACGAGCCGATGGGCGACGAGAACGAGTTTCTCCAGGACCTGAAGCGCAACCTGCCGATCAACGACGAGGTCTACGGCTCGTAGACCGGCAACTTACGCCGGCGTTGAAACGCGCGTCGAGCCGGTGTACATTGCTCAGTAATGAAACGTCTGTGCCTCATCTTCATTGCGGCGGTCTCCCTGCTCGGCTGCCGGACCGTACCAACCGACATTCCCGAAGATCTCACGCAGGATACCCGCTGGGGA
>CAZOUC010000632.1:0-1603 GCA_964582825.1 uncultured Enterobacteriaceae bacterium
AGCGGGCGGACGACCCCGCGTCGCCCGCGGCCATCGTCGATGACGACAGCGACCCGGCGGACACTTTCGGGCACGGTTGTAACATGTCCGGGATTATTGCTGCCCAGGCCAACAACGGGATCGGCGTCGCCGGCGTCGCGCTGATCGGCTGAAGACCGGCGAACTTGGGGTTCACCTGCTGCCGGCAGACGGCCGGCTCGTCGAAGCACACCGTGCACAGCTCGTTCTTGCAGCAGCCGGGCTGACAGACCGGACGGAAGCTCGCCGGCGCGATGGGAAGGTTCGTTGCGCACACCGTGACGTCGGTGAACACGGTGGACGAGCAGGTGCCACGCGTCTTGCAGCTCTCCAGCACCTCGTATCGCCACTGGTACAGCGTCTTGTTGACGCCCTTGCCTGCCTGACCGCAGGTCACCTGACGCGTCGTCTTCGTTCCCCTCCGTACGGCATCGGTGAGAGCCCTCGACCCTCCGGTGGACAAGGTAATGGTGGTCGCAACGCTGCCACCGAGTGCCTTCGCGCCGACCTCCGTCGTCGTGCTGACGGCGAGACCCCACTCGCTGGTGTCGGTCGTGGATTGCTCGCGTTCGACGCCGACCTCCATCTGCGTCGAGATCGCGCTGTCAAGGCCGGTGGTGCTCTGCACGAGTTGCCATTCGCCGGTCACGGACCTGATCTGAACGGCCGGGCCGCGGGCGAAGGCGCAGACCTTGCGATCACCCGGCGCCGGGTCGCTGCCGAAGGTATCCTCGCTGCAACGCACCGATATGCGTTTCCCGCCGGTCTCGATGAACTTGTAGGTATAGTTCGCGCCGGCGCCGAAGCGCACGAGCTTCACCGAGTCCCCGTCGTCTCCCGGCAGGCTGCACTGCTGGGACTCGTTGGCACAGATGACCCAGGACGTCTTCGCGGTGATGCCATCGTAGGCCGGCCCGATCTCGCACTGCTCGTCGGGGAGGCCGAGGTTCTGCGTTGGGTCGCCGGCGACGTCATGGTCGCATTCGACTTGTCCGGACACGAGACCATACGCCCACCGGCCCTGCACGCCATAGCGCATCCAAACCGGGCGATCCGGCGTGCCGCCGACATTGCGGCACCAATCATTGTCCTTGCCGCAGACGCGCCAGCCGCTGGTGGGCGGGACCTCTCCTGGAAGGGCGCGGCGCCAGCTGCAGAGCTTGCTCTTGCCGCGCGCCACGTCGCCCAGCGAATTGTGGCAGCGGATGGTCGGGCGGCCGGTGGCGGTGATGTAGACGTACTGCCCGTCGAGGCCGTAGCGCATGATCACCGGATCGGAGATCGGGACGGCGCATTCGGCGCCTTTTTCGGCGCCGCAGTTGGCCCAGTTCACGGCCTGCGCCGTCGCTGGTGACATCTGCAGGATGGCTGCCGTGAGCAGCGTCAGTGCGCCGGCAATCCTCGCCAGAAAACATGCCATCGGGGATCTCCGTTCAGAAGGCGCCGGCCTCGAGCCGAGCATGATGGAAGCAGAGCGGGTCGCTGGCCATCAGCATCGCTGGTCGATCTGCTGCAGGAACTCGTCGAACCGGGAGAGTTCCGTTGCGTCCACGGTGTATTCCAGACCGCGCGAGTCACCGGACGT
>CAZOUC010000633.1:0-1600 GCA_964582825.1 uncultured Enterobacteriaceae bacterium
GGAACAGCAACGTGATGACCGGCGTGAAACGATTGATAGCAACCGGGCGCCTGACGAACCCCGCGACCGACGGGAAGAACGAGACGACCGGGGGACTGACAGAGCACCATCTGCCGACTATGTGATTAGCGCTTCCAGCAACGCGCAGGAAGGGCTTCGATCGAAGGTCTATAACTGGTCGTACCGGGATACATCCTTGCGGACCCACGAATATAGCGTAGAGATACAACTCCTTGAAGCGGATATTCGCTTAGCGCAACAGTACCTTGATAAGATGAACCGGATGGCTTTTCGATGGGATCAGGAGCTATTCCGTGAGCTAGGCGTCAGCGCGGAGACGGATCCGGAGCAAGTCTATGTGGCGATTGTGAAAGCGATATATAAAGACGATGAGGCACGCTTTGACGAGATCGCGGGCGGTTTTCAGGCTATTGCCGACGCGGAAGGCTTTGATGAAATGGAACTGCTCTACTTTGTGGTAACACTGGCCCAGAATATCACTTACCAGGCGCCGGGAGGAGAGACAGACCTCTTGCCGCCCACCATGACCTTGGAGCGGAGTTATGGAGATTGCGATACGGTGAGTCTGTTGGCCTATGTGATTTTGGAAAAGTTGGGCTATGATGTGGCGATGCTGGCTTCTCAGCAATACGCGCACGCGATGTTGGGTGTCAACGCTCCCGCGACCGGTAACTACGTACAGTATGACGGTGTCAAGTATTATACTTTGGAGATGACCTATCCCGACTGGTGGCTTGGGGAAATCGATTCTTCCTGCCAGAATTTGCGCTTTTGGTACGCTTTCAAGTGTGATATTTAGTTTTTGCTAATTAAATCATAGCGGATTAAGATTTTACTGATGAATAATTCTTAATCGGCTTCGTGGTTATAATAAGAGTAAATTTTGTGAATAGCGGAAAAGTAGTGACAGGAGGATAAAATGCGTAGATTACTAAGCTTATTGTTGGCAATTCTATTTCTTAGCGCTTGTCAGCAGGCAGTCAAATATCAAAGCGGCTTAAGCGTTGGAGAGGTATTCCTGACCGGCAATGGCGGGATAGCGGTCTTTCAAGCCCGTGTAAGCAACGAAAGCTATATCCGTGTAGAAAATCAAAGCTTCGGGCCATTCGCGATGAACGAATGGAGCGGCCGCGCCAACTTTAGTGAAACCGGCGATTTTGTTTGGTTTTGGTATCAAGCCGAGGACGGAAAGTATTTGGCCATTAATGGCAAAGAATACGGCCCGGCGGACAGCTGGAATCCTCCGATATTTCAAGATGAAGCTTTCTCGTTCTGGTATCAGTCGGGTGAAGCGTATTATGTTCAAACCGACACAAAGCTCTATGGTGATTACCAAGCGGTAACCGAGCCGGCATACAGCCCGAACGGTGACTATATCGCTTTCGCCGCGAAAAAGGACGGCGCATGGTGGCTGATTAGCGGACAGGAAGCATTTGGGCCGTATGACTATGTAAATATGCCGATTCTGATTGATGACTTGGGGAACCTAGTCTATTTCTTCGTGAAAGAGAATAGTTTGTATCTGCAAAACCGGGAGATGGTGGAGGGGCCTTATGATAACGCCGGAGCCCTGAACGCG
>CAZOUC010000634.1:0-1599 GCA_964582825.1 uncultured Enterobacteriaceae bacterium
GGTGAGAATACGGCGTATCGGCATGCGGGAAACCTCGGTGTCGGCGGACCGCCCGGAATGTAGCAGAAAGCCCGACCCCCTGGCGAGCCGGTTCAGGCCTGGCGCATGTGTGCCGGCACCAGGCGGCGCTCGACGCCCTCGAACAGCAATTCGGTCAACACGGCCAGCAGCGCCGCGGGCACGGCACCCTGCAGGATCAGCCCGGTGTCGTTCAGTGCGAGGCCGGTGACAATCGGGTCGCCGAGGCCCCCGGCGCCTATGAACGCCGCCAGCGTCGCGGTGCCGATACTGATGACCGCGGCCGTGCGCACGCCGGCCAGAATGCTGGGCAGGGCCAGCGGCACGTAGACGATCCGCAGGCGCTGCGCCTGGGTCATGCCCGTGGCCACGGCGATGCGTTCGAGCACCGGGTCGATCGCCGTCAGGGCACTCAAGGTGTTGCGCACGATCGGCAGCAGCGAGTACAGGAACAGCGCGACCACCGCGGGCAAGGTGCCGATACCGAACAGGGGGATCATCAGCGCGAGCAGCGCGATCGACGGTATGGTCTGCATCAGGCCGCAGCTGTATACCACGATCCGTGACAGGGTCGCCGAACGGTACACCGCCAGGGCGAGGCCGAGGCCGACGACGATCGCCAGGCCGAGCGCCATGACCGTCAACTGCAAGTGAACGGCGGTGTTGTGGCGCAGCTCGCGCCACAGTGCAGCGCCCGGCGGCCCTGCGTCCGGTGCGCGCAGGCCTCGCGCTTCGAGGAACTCTACTGCCACCTCGGCGAAACTGCGCTTTTCCAGGCTGACCTCGGCGTTGAGCCGCTGCATCTCCCGGTCGTCCAGGGTACCCGCGAGGTCGATAAGCAGCGGACCGAGCCGATTCGCATCGTCCCGGCGCAGCAGCGGAGCGGCCAGGTACCCGGGGAAAAAGCCCAGGTCGTCCTCGAGCGCCCGCAAGCCATAGCGCGGTATCTCGCCGTCGGTGGTGTAGCCGTCGGTCACGTCGATCGCGCCGTCTTCGATGGCCTGGTAGGCAAGGCCATGGTCGATACCGCCCACCCGCTGCTCGAACCCGTACCGGGCGGCCAGGCCGGGCCAGCCGTCGTCGCGCTCGAGAAACTCGTGGCTGAAGGCCAGGCGCAGGTCGGTACCGCGCAGGTCGCTGATGCGCTCGAGACCGAGGTCCTGCGCCAGGTCGTCTTTCAGGACCAGCGCGTAGCTGTTGTTGAAGCCGAACGGCGGCAGACGCTCCAGGCCCTGGCGGGCCGCGGCCGCATCGAGCGCCGCCGGACCGGTATCCGCCGGCAGGCCGAGGATCGCCCGCGCCAGCGTTCCCGAATACTCGACGTACAGGTCGATCTCGCCGTTGCGCAGCGCCTGGTAGCAAACCAGTGTGCCACCCAGACCGAAACGGCGTTCCACCGGCACGCCCTGCGCCTCGAGGTGCTGGGCGATGATCTCGGCCAGCAGATAGGACTCGTTGAACTTTTTGCTGGCGACCACCACCGGGTCACCCGCCGTGCCCGCTGCAGCCAACAGCAGCACCGCCGCGAGCACGGCGCGCTGCATCACGCGCTCAGATCCTCGAGCAGCCGCCGCACGTAGT
>CAZOUC010000635.1:0-1598 GCA_964582825.1 uncultured Enterobacteriaceae bacterium
GTTCGATCCACCCGCCAATCCCCCGCCGGCGACGCCGTCGATCGAAACGCGAACCGCCGACCTGTTGGCCTACGTCGGCGGGACCGTCGAGTACGTGCAGGCGTTTTCGGAGGGCTACTCGGTTCCCGATGCCGCCGCTGTCGATCGCTTTGACGACCTGGTGATGCGACTCCTGGACGGTGACCTCGACGGCGTCGAGGACGCGGCGGGAGCGAGCGGCTTCCGCCTGCTGCGTTTCATCGACAGTGGCGCCGGTGACAACGAGCTGTACTGCCTGGAAGAGCGGGTCCTGCAGGGCCAGGGATTCTACTGCGTGGACTTCGAGGCGCCGAACGCACACCACATTTCGGCGCCGCACCCGCTGTTCGATCGCAACACCAACTCGGGGTCCGTGGTGGTCATGCGGACGACCGGTGCCCGCTTCCTGTCCGTTTCCACGACTCACCGGTGCGCGAACGCGGCCGAATCGTCGTGCTCCGGAACCACGTCGGTCTGCGGCGAATCGGGCGCGTACAAGGTTTCGGACGCGGCTCACAGTGTCGATGCCTTTTTCTACCGCTTCGGCAAGCAGGTCCACGACCGCAGCCCGTCGACTTATACGATTCAGGTCCACGGCTGCGGCTCGGCGGCCTGTCCTTCGAACAACGGCGACGCGGACATCGTCGCCCGCCTGAGCGCGGGGACCACGGACGATCTGCCGGCGACGGAGCCGGTAAACGTGCTCAACACGGCTTTGAACGAGGCCTTGGCGCCTCTTCAGCAGGGGATCTCATTGAGCTGCAGCGAGCCGTCTATGGACAAGCGACTGTGCGGAACGACCAATACGCTCGGGCGCTACGTCAACGGCCAAGGCGAACCGTGCCGCAACGGCGCGACGGATTTCCTGGGCTCCCGCTGGCTGCACGTCGAACAGAACGCCAACCTGCGGCAGGACGACGGCGCCGGCGACAGCGTGACGCCGGAAACTCTGGCGGAAGCGCTCAATACCGCCTTCGAGCGTCTCTGATCGTTTGCGGCTGCCCTAAAAGAAAAGGGGCCACGTCACCGTAACCCCTTGATCTGTATGGCTCCGCCTGCTGGGCTCGAACCAGCGACCCGCTGATTAACAGTCAGCTGCTCTACCAACTGAGCTAAGGCGGAAGAATGAAGCCGCGAAGGATACGGGGCGCCCGGAGTGCGGTCAATAGCCGGGCGCCGGGGCGGCAATCTTTCACAAAGCGCGGCACGTAGCCGTAGACTGACGGGCCGATACGGTTGGCACGCCGTTATCCTGGCGGGGCCGCCGCCGGGCGGCGACCGGGTCCCGGGTGCCCATCAGTGTGTGGAGATCGTCCATGAAAGCCTTTGAAGTCGTCGCCGATTTCCAGCCGACCGGGGACCAGCCGGGCGCGATCGACGCCCTGGTCGAGGGCCTCGACGCGGGACTGCTGGCGCAGACCCTGCTGGGGGTCACCGGTTCCGGCAAGACCTTCACGATTGCCAACGTCATCGAGCGCACGCAGCGCCCGGCGATCGTGCTGGCGCCGAACAAGACCCTGGCGGCGCAGCTCTACGGCGAGTTCCGCGAGTTCTTCCCGCACAATTCGGTCGAGTACTTC
>CAZOUC010000636.1:0-1594 GCA_964582825.1 uncultured Enterobacteriaceae bacterium
GTCGAACACCGTACCGGGAATCGAGAACACGCCGACCACGCGCCAGGTCGAGCGCCCGAACCGCATTTCCTGGCCGAGTTCGAAGCCATCGAACTCGCGCAGCACACCGGCGCCGACGATCAGTTCGTTGGTGCCCGGACGGAACATGCGCCCGTCGAGCAGTTCGACGCCTGGCCGCAGCGACAGGCCTGCTCCCTCGATGCCGCGCAGAGGCAGGTTGGCGCGCGTGCCGCTGCTGCGTTTGATGCCGTCGACGATGACGTACAGCTCCGCCGAGACCAGCGGACCGTCCGGACCGCTGGCGATGCCCGGCGTCTCGCGCAGCAGGTTGACCTGTTCGCGCGTCAGCACGCTGTTGATTTCGGCCTCGGCCCCGTCACGCAGGACCACGGCTACGTCGTCGGCCCCGCTGCCGGCGACGGTGCGCTGGAAGCCGTTGGCCATCGCCAGGAAGGACTGCAGCACGGCGACGACGACGGTGACCGCGAATACGGTCGCCAGCGACAGCGACCAGCGCGACGGCAGGCTCAGCACGTTCATCGCCACCACCGCGCGGATCTGGGCCAGGTTCTTCATGTCAGCGCCTCGACAATGCCGTGATCGTATTCAGGCGCATCGCCCGCAGCGCCGGCGGCAGACCGGTCACCACGCCGAGCAGCAGCATCAGGCCCAGCGCCGTCAGCTGCACCGACGGGTCCAGGCCGAGGTTCGGCACCAGGGCGGCGATCGGATCGCGGATCGCCGCGATGACGCCGGCGGCGGCGAGCAGGCCGAGACCGCCGCCGAGCAGCGCCAGCAGCAGCGACTCGCCCAGCACCAGGCGGAACACGCGCGGCGCCGTGAATCCGAGGGTCTTCATCACCGCGATCTCCGTGGTGCGTTCCTGGATGGCCAGCATCATCGTGTTGCCGACGATCAGCAGGATGGTGAAGAACGCGGCCAGCACGACCGAGCCGATGATCAGCGCGAGGTTGCCGAGCTGGGCGACGAAGGCACGGTTGAACGCCTGCTCGGTGTCGGTCTGCGTCTCGGCGGGACTGTTCGCGAACAGCGCGTCCACCGCCTCGGCGACCCGATCGTTGATCTGCGCCGACTCGGTACGGAACACGATCAGCCCGACGTTGTCGCGGTTGAAGGCGCGCGACTCGTCGAGGTACTCGTAGTGGAACAGCATGTTGTTCGAGTCGTTGCCGTCCTCGGACCGGTAGATGCCCTCGATGACCATGTCCCAGACGTGGCTGCCGTCGTCGGCGCGCGTGTAGATGTTCGACTGGATCGGCACCCGGTCGCCGACCTGCCAGCCCTGGTTTCGCGCCAGCTGCTCGCCGACGATGGCGCCCTGCCGGTTGGCGAGGAAGGCCCGGCGCTGGTCCGGCGGCAGCTGCAGTTCGTCATAGACCTGCAGGTAGGTCTCGGGATCGACGCCGAAAGCGACGAACACGTTGCGCGGGTCCTGGTAATAGGCGCCGAGCCACTCCGCGTAGCTCGCCACGGTCACGCCCTCGACGCTGCGCAGCTTGTTGACGTAGGCCAGCGGCATCGACTGCGTGAAGTTGATCTTGTTGACCGTCAACAGGCGGTTCGCGGCCGGGCC
>CAZOUC010000637.1:0-1593 GCA_964582825.1 uncultured Enterobacteriaceae bacterium
TGAGGCGCCCAAGCCCAAAGATAGGCAAGCGACTATTGCAGAGGGATAAAAAAATGGTCAACTTCACAGATCAAAACATCGTCCGAATATTTGGGATCGAGGATGCGGAACGAGAGAACCCAGAGCGTTTAAAAGAGTTTTTTCTCAAAAACAAATCTTATGATAATCTTAAAGCAACGCTTCCAATGCGCATTCTTGTTGGCCACAAAGGTTCCGGAAAGAGCGCACTCCTTCGCATCGCATACTTAGAGGATCTCGATGATAAGCGATTAGCTTTGTGGCTGAAGCCAAATGACCTAAAGAGATTCGATATTCAATCTGACATCTCCTTCACCGGACTAATGAACATTTGGATGGAAGAAATAGCTGAAGCCATATACAGTAAATCGATCGAATTTCTTGCAGGAATAACTCGAGATAAACTAGACTCTGCGTGGCAAAAGGTTACTATTACAACTCTCTTGAAAAACATTGACCTGTTTGTTCGGAATTCAAAAAAACAAATTCTTGATGAGGTCAGATCGCAGATTGCAGATAACTTTCTTCAAGACCAAATAATTGTTGTCTATATTGACGATCTGGATCAAGGATGGGATGCCAAGCCGAGCGACATTCAAAAGATTTCAGCTTTATTTTCAGCACTTCGTGATTTGACAGGAGACAATCCGAATATATACTTTAGAATCTCTGTGCGTTCGGATGTTTACCACCTAGTTCGCACATCCGATGAATCAACAGATAAGATCGAAAGCTCACTTGTCTGGATTTCTTGGACAAATGACGATATCCTTGCGTTAATGGCAAAGCGCGTAGAATCATTTTTTGGCCGCCAGATATCGGACCAACGTTTGCTCACTATGAGCCAATCGGAATCGGCGAAATACTTGCATCAGATTATTGATGCCAGATTTTCTCATGTTGGCAAATGGGAAAATGCACCAATTGAGCGAGTCTTGTGCTCGATAATCCGACGACGACCTCGCGACTTGATAAAGCTATTTCATGGCGCAGCGAGAAACGCCTACAAGAGAGGCAATGATAGGATTACGACAAGCGACTTGCGCGACCATTTCGAAACATATTCAAATAATCGGCTTCAAGATACCGTCAATGAATTTCGCTCAGAATTGCCTGATATCGGTAAATTGCTGAATGGGATGAGACCGACGACAAAAGAACGAAGAACGTCGGACATGTACACTTATACAAGAGATTCTATCACCAAAAAGATCCAAAATCTGATGCAACAAACGCGATTTGTCTTTGCGAGCGGCGGGTTGACCACCCCAGATCGCCTTATTGAGTTCATGTATAAGATTGATTTTCTTCAGGCGATTAAAGAGCGGGAGGATGGAGTTGTTATCCGAAAATATTTTGATGAAAACCAAAATGTGGCCGGGCAATGGGGAGATTACGGATTTTCGTGGGAGGTGCATTTGGCGTTTCGATGGGTGTTGCAACCCACTCTTAGAACGGACGATATTTTCAAGCAGTACGAGATCGTAAAGGCAGTGGAAGAGTATTGAGGCCTCCGTATCCGGCTTAAGGGGACACCTCCCTTCTTAACGATTCGGCGTCCCTTCGCACTATCCC
>CAZOUC010000638.1:0-1592 GCA_964582825.1 uncultured Enterobacteriaceae bacterium
GCATCGTCATCGCGGCGGCCGCGCAGCCAGCGGGCTGACGGCGCGCTGGCCGGCGGGTCGGCCTCGCTCCAGGACCGCCAGAGGTCCGCCGCCGCTTCGAAGCGCGCCAGTTGCTGTCCGGCGGCGTTGAACAGCTGCGCGGCGTCGCCGGGGTCGGCGAGCCCGCCGGCGTCGGCGATCGCCTGCAGGCCGTCTTCGACACGCCCGAGCGCATCACGCAAGCCGGCCGTCGCCTGCGCGAGCGGCTGCAGCAGCTCGCGCAGGTCCGCCGGTACCTCGCCTCCGGCCAGGCGCAGCGTCCAGGCGTCGCCGTCACTGCGGCGCCCGTCGGCTCCGGCGAGCCCGCGCAGCGGCGCGGCGGCCTCGGCGTAGCCGTCGCGCACTTCGGTCACGCGCGGCAGCGTCGCATCGATACGCGACTGCAGGTCCGACTCCTGCGGCAGGCGTGCGGCGATCGTCGCCAGCGCCTGCTCGCACTGCTCGAGCCAGGCCTCGAACTGGTCGAGGCGCAGCTGGCGGGCGAAGTGCTTGCGCGCCTTGTCGGGCAGGTGGTGCGCCTCGTCGAACACGTAAACCGCTTCCTCGGGCGCCGGCAGCACCACACCGCCGCCGAGGCCGAGATCGGACAGCACCAGGTCGTGGTTGGCGACGATGCAGTCGACCCGCTCGAGCGCATTGCGGGCGCGGTAGAACGGGCACTGGGCGATGAACTCGCAGCGGGCGCCGCTGCACTGGTGGTGATCGGTGCTCAGCGAAGACCACAGGCGCCCCTCGATGCCGTCCGGCCAGCTGTCGCGGTCACCGTCCCAGCTGCCCTCCCCGACCCGGGCGAGCATCGTCTCGACGATCTGCAGCTCCGGCCCCTGCAGCGGGCCCGCCTCGTCCGGATACAGCGCCAGACCGGGCTGGGCATCGGCCTGGCGCAGCAGGCCGTCGAGCCGGGCCAGACAGAGGTAGCGGCCGCGTCCCTTGGCCAGCGCGAAACTGAAGTCGAGCCCGCCGCGCTCGACGAGGTCCGGCAGGTCTTTCTGCACGATCTGTTCCTGCAGGGCGACGGTGGCGGTGGCGATCACCAGGGTCTTGTCCATGGCCCGCGCCAGCGGCAGAGCGGCGACGGTGTAGGCGATGGTCTTGCCGGTGCCGGTGCCGGCCTCGACGACGGCGATCGGCTCGCCATCGGCTGCGTCCTGGCCCGCGCGCGCCAGGGTGCGCGCGATGTCGGCGATCATCATGCGCTGACCGTAGCGGGCGCGAAAGCCGTTGCTCTCGAGCCAGTTGCTGTACGCGCTCTGGATGCTGCGTTTGACGTCGTCGGCCAGCGGGGAAGTCATCAAACGAGGTCGATCGGCAGGCTGCACGGCCGGGGAATTCAGGTCGCGACTATAGCACGCGCTCTGTTATCTTCTGCAGCCGACAACCGGGACGAGGACGCGATGTACACCGAATACGCCGACGGCATCACCGCCATCGACTGCCACTACACCCGGCCCCGGCTCGCCGCCTGTTACCTGCTCGAACAGGACGGCGAGGCGGCGCTGATTGAAACCGGCACGCGGCACAGCGTCCCGGCGGTGCTGGATCTGCTCGAGGCC
>CAZOUC010000639.1:0-1588 GCA_964582825.1 uncultured Enterobacteriaceae bacterium
GCCAGCCGTGACGCCGCGGTGGAACAGATCCAGGCGATCACCGCCGAGGCGGAAGTCGGCGAGATCTACGAGGGCACCGTGGCCCGCATCGTCGACTTCGGCGCGTTTGTCAACATCCTGCCGGGCAAGGACGGCCTCGTGCACATCTCGCAGATCTCCCGCGCCCGCGTCGAGAACGTCACCGACGTGCTCAGCGAGGGCCAGGTCGTCAAGGTGAAGGTGCTCGACATCGACCAGCGTGGTCGCATCAAGCTCAGCATGAAGGAGCTCGAGGAAGACGCGGCTGCAACCGAGGACGCACCCGCCGAGTAAGTCGCGGCGGCTGCACGGCGCAGAAGACCGGAAGGGAGGCTCAGGCCTCCCTTCTTTTTTGGGTGGCTTTCAATTTGGACCGGTTCTGGCGGGTCGGGACCTGTCGCAGGAAACGTCGGCGGCCAGGGACGGCCGCCGTCGAGCCGACAGGGATGTCGTATTTTGCGATTTCCGGCGACAGGTCCCGACCCGCCAGAACCTTCGCCGGCAAGGCTCCTCGGAGCCCGACCACTCCGCCGGGCGGAGGGCGCGTCAATCCTGCGGCGGCTTCTCGTGGTGGTGCCCGAAGTGGTGCCGGTAGTCCCGCATCGCCGCGTCGATGACCTCGAGCGCGCGCTCGCGGCCGTAGACGACATCGACATTGATGTTGACTTCCTTGCCGGGAATCCACTTGTAGGTCTTGAAGTAGTGCTGCAGGCGTTCGACCTTGACTTCGGGCAGCTGCGAGATGTCCTGGGCGTTGCCCCAGATGTTGTCGCCTTCGAGGATGGCGATGATCTTGTCGTCGGCTTCGTCGCCGTCGATCATCTGGATGCCGCCCACCACGCGGGCGCGCAGCAGGATTTCCGACTTGGTGATGTGGCGCTCGGAGTAGATGCAGATATCGAGCGGGTCGCCGTCGGCCACGTCCACCTGGTCGCACAGGGCGGCGACGTTTTCGGCGCAGAAGGTCTGGGGGATGAAGCCGTACAGGGCCGGCGGGTGCGACGTGGTGCGCTGCGGCCGGTCGACCATCAGGAAGCCGGTGGTCTTGTCGATCTCGTACTTGACGACGTCGAAGGGCGTCATCTCGATGAAGGCCTGAACCACGTGCTCCGGCGATCCGTCCGGGCGCGGAGAGAGGCCGTGCCAGGGATGGCGGCGCCAGCGGTTGAACTCGCCGTGACTGTACATAGCTAACTACCTCTGGGATGGCGGAAATCGGGACGGTCAACGGCGCGGCAGGATACCAGAAGGCGGCCTCCGAGCCGAGCCGGAAGTCGGGTATTACCAGACGGCCGGCGCCTGCGGCGCCGGCCGTCGGCGATCAGCGGGCAGCGCGATTGGCGACGAGGTCGTCGACGACCGCCGGGTCTGCAAGGGTCGACGTGTCGCCGAGGTTCTCCAGTTCGTTGGCCGCGACCTTGCGCAGGATGCGGCGCATGATCTTGCCCGAACGGGTCTTCGGCAGGCCGGGCGCCCACTGGATGACGTCCGGCTTGGCGATCGGCCCGATCTCCTCGTTGACCAGGGCGATCAGTTCCTGGCGCAGCTGTTCGCTCGGTTCGATGCCGGC
>CAZOUC010000640.1:0-1587 GCA_964582825.1 uncultured Enterobacteriaceae bacterium
ACAGATAGTAAGCGCCACCGACGTGGCGCCGGTAGTCGAACCGCGCACCGAGGCGCTCGCGCAGCAGGCGTTGCAGTGCGACGAGGTACAGCAGGTATTGCAGGTCGTAGCGGTGTTCGGCCATCGCCCGGTGCATGGTCGCGCGGTCGTAGTCCTCGATCACGTCGCCAAGGTGGTTGGACTTGTAGTCCAGCACGAAGTAGCAGCCGTCGTGTTCGAACACCAGGTCGATGAAGCCGGTCAGCAGGCCTTCCCAGCCGGGAAAGCGCAGCGCCGCGCCGGTGCTGTCGAGGCGTGGCCAGCGCGCCAGGACAGCATTGAGCGCGTCGGCGCTCACGGGTCCGGCGGCCAGGTCGAAGCCGAGTTCCGCACGGCAGCGCAGCGGTTCGAGACGGGACAAGGCCAGGCCGTGCTCGTCGAGCGGTGCGTCCAGCAGGTCGGCGAGCCAGTCCTCGAGCACACGACCCCAGGCCGGGTCGTAGCCTTCGCGGGCCAAGGCGGCGTCGATCAGCGGGCCAGCGGATGCCCGTCCGGCCGACTGCACGAGGGTTTCGAGCAGCTCGTGCAGCAGGCTGCCGGCCCGAGCGCCGCGCGGAAAGCCGAATCGATCGCGCCGGTCGGGCGCCGGAGCCCCCGCGCGCTCGGCACGGAGCTCGGGCTGGCGGAAATCGCCGTCCTGGACGGCGGTGCTGTAGCGGAGCATCGTCGAATAGCTGCTGACCTGCCAACAGCGCTCGACCCGACGACGCGCCTCGCCCGCCCGCAGCCCGCCTGCGGCCCGGTGCTCGGGCGCCAGCGGCGCCGTGGTGTCGGGCCAGGCGATACGCTCGAACAAGCGGTGGCATGCGGGTGTGTCGATGGCCTGCGGCAGCTGCGGCGCAAGGCCGTAGGCGAATTCCAGATCAAGCAGGTGGCCGATCGCGGTCGCGCCGAGGTCGCTTTGCGTGCCGCGGTCGCCGATATCGGCCAGTGCCAGCACGCACAGCTGCCGGGCCCGCGTCAGGCCCACGTACAGCAGCCGGAGGTCTTCCGCCAGGCGGTCCCGATCGGCGCGCCGCAGCGCCTCCGGCGTACGCAGCAGGTCGTAACGGGGTGCCAGGCTGTCGGGGTCCGTGTACAGCGGGCTGTCCTCCCGGCGAAGGTCGCAGATGGTCGGCAGGTAGACGACCGGGTATTCGAGGCCCTTGCTGCCGTGCAGGGTGACCAGCTGCACCCGGTCGGCGTCGCTTTCCAGGCGCAGCTGCTGCTCGTCGAGCTCACCGTCTGGCGCTTCCAGTTGCAGACGCAGTTCCTCGATGAGGCCGTCGACGCTGTCGAGTTGCTGCTGGCGCTGCTGCAGGAATTCGAGCGCATGCAGCAGGTCGGTCAGCTGGCGTTCGCCATCACGCAGCGCCAGCAGACGCGGCGGCACCTCGAGCTCGTGCAGCAGGCGGCGAACCACGGCAAGCACACCCTCGCGCGGCAGACGCTCGGCGGCATCGATCAGCTTCTGCTGCATTTCGAAGCGCAGCGCGTCGCTGTCGTGCAGGGCGGCGAGCTCTGCCAGACTGCGCTGCAGCACACCGCCGGCGAGCGCGTTCATCAGGC
>CAZOUC010000641.1:0-1585 GCA_964582825.1 uncultured Enterobacteriaceae bacterium
CTCGAGATAGCGCCGCAGCAGCGCCGCCATGTCCTCGACCTCCGGGCTGGCGAAGACCCGGACGCTGTCCAGGCGCCAGCCGGCTCCCGCGCGGCTCGCCAGGGCGAAACGTCCGTTGGTGCCGCCGATGTCGGCGACGATCAGCTCGTCAGCGTTCCCGTTCATCGCATTGCACTCGTATTCAGCGCGCGGATCGCACACAGTTGCGTTATTGTCGACAACTGTTTCCGTCGCGGCAAACGTCAGGGTCAGCCCTTCCGGGGCAGATCCGCGCCGCCGCTCGCGGCCCGAGGAGGTTCACGTGCTCTGTCCAAACGCGGACATCGTCCTGTTCGGGGGCTTCGGCGACCTGGCGCGCCGCAAACTCTGGCCGGCCCTGTTCAACCTGTTCGCCAACGGCGAACTGCAGGCCGGGACCCGCGTGCTGCTGCTCGGCCGCGACCGCGTCGAACGGGCGGAGCTGGCCGAGCGCATGGCCGACGTGATCCGCCCCGTGGCCGAGACGGCCTGGCAGGAACACGGAGCGGCGTTTCTCGAGCGGGTCGTTCCGGTCACGCTCGCCATCGGTGCCGAGCAGGAGGACTGGTCCGAGCTCGGCACGCGTCTCGCCGAGCAGCCGAACCGCATTCGCGTCTACTACCTGGCGCTGCCGCCGTCGCTGTTCCAGGCGGCCTGCGACGGGCTGGGCCGGCACGGGCTGATCGACAGCGAATCGCGCCTGGTCATCGAAAAGCCGATCGGCCATGACCGCGCGTCGGCGGCGGAGATCGTCGACGGCATCGCGCAACACTTCGGTGAGCACCAGGTCTACCGGATCGACCATTACCTGGGCAAGGAAGCGGTACAGAACCTGCTGGTGCTGCGCTACTCCAACACCCTGTTCGAGACGCAGTGGAACAACACCAGCATCGACTCGGTACAGATCACCCTCGCCGAGACGGTCGGGCTCGAAGGTCGGGTCAGCTTCTACGACGGCACCGGGGCGCTGCGCGACATGGTGCAGAACCACCTGCTGCAGATCCTGGCGCTGGTGTGCATGTCGGCGCCCAACCGCATGGACGCCAACTCGATCCGCCAGGAGAAGATCAAGGTGCTCAACGCGCTGCGGCCGATCCAGGCCAGCGAGGTGTCGACGCACACCGTGCGCGGCCAGTACCGCGCCGGGGTCTCGGGCGGCGTTCCGGTACAGGGCTACGCCGACGAACTCGGCCGCGACAGCAACACCGAGACCTTCGTCGCGCTGCGGGCCTACGTCGACAACTGGCGCTGGGCCGGCGTACCGTTCTACCTGCGGACCGGCAAGCGCCTGGCGCGGCGTTTCGGTGAGGTCGTGGTCAATTTCAAGCCGGTGCCGCACGACGTTTACGAGGGGCAGGCCGGACCGATACGCTGTAACCGCCTGGTGATCGCGATGCAGCCGGACGAGAGCATCAACATGACGATCATGGTCAAGACCCCGGGTCGCGGCGAGGTGCGGGTCGAGCCGATGACGATGGAGCTGGACCTGCCCGAGGCGCACCAGCTCATCGGCAGCAGCTACCAGCGCCTGATGCTCGACGTCATCAACGCCGACCAGAGCCTGTTC
>CAZOUC010000642.1:0-851 GCA_964582825.1 uncultured Enterobacteriaceae bacterium
CGGCCTTTTTTTGTGCTGCCTTTTACTGTTTCGGCAAATTCTATCAGTTTTTCTGTTGCATTTTCTTTCCTGTTGAGAATAACATCTTCTACCAGTTTCAGCAAATCTTCCGGTATGTCATCATACACTTCGAGCATAGAAGGGTTGACAATGCCCATGTCCAGGCCTTCTTTAACCGCGTGGTACAGGAATGCCGAATGCATGGCTTCACGTACCCTGTTGTTTCCCCTAAACGAGAAAGAAAGATTGCTTATGCCGCCGCTGATTTTAGCATAAGGCAGGTTTTCTTTAATCCAGCGCACGGTTTTGATAAAATCAACAGCATAATTGTTGTGTTCTTCAATGCCTGTTGCAATGGCCAGTACATTGGGGTCAAATACAATGTCTTCGGGTGGAAAATCTACTTTTTCCCGTAGGATATTATACGCCCTGCTGCATATTTCAATGCGCCTTTCAAATGAGTCGGCCTGGCCTTTTTCATCAAATGCCATAACCACGGCTACAGCGCCATATTGTTTTATTTTTTTTGCTTGAATGAGGAATTTTTCTTCTCCTTCTTTCAGGCTGATTGAGTTAACGATGCAGCGGCCTTGTGTGCACTTAAGCCCGGCCTCCAAAATCTCCCATTTAGATGAATCAACCATTACCGGAACACGGGCAATATCGGGTTCAGAAGCCACCATGTTGAGAAAGCGAACCATGGCCTTTTCACCGTTAATCATGGCATCATCCATGCAAATATCGATGATGTGTGCGCCTCCCTCTACCTGTTGCCGCGCCACTGATAGCGCTTCGTCATATTTTTCTTCCTTGATGAGGTTGGCAAATTTTTTGGAACCTGCCACGTTAGA
>CAZOUC010000642.1:861-1582 GCA_964582825.1 uncultured Enterobacteriaceae bacterium
GTTGATAAAGTTGGTTTCTTCCCTGATTATTAATGGTTCGAGGCCACTCAGTTTTGTAACTTTTGGAAGATCCGGTATTTGTCTGGGACTGGCTTGTGCAGCCAGGTGGGCAAATGCCCTGATGTGTTCAGGTGTGGTGCCACAACATCCACCAATTACGTTAACTATTTGGTTATCAGTAAATTCTTTTAATTGTTCGGCCATGAATTCAGCTGATTCATCGTATCCGCCAAACTGGTTAGGTAACCCTGCGTTGGGGTGCACACTAATAAAAAGGTTGCTTTTTTTATGCAGTTCTTTCACGTAAGGGTAAAGATCTTTTGCGCCTAGCGAACAATTTAAACCAACGCTCAAAAGGTCGTTGTGCGAAACCGAATACAAAAACGCTTCGGCGGTTTGCCCCGAAAGGGTGCGGCCACTGGCATCTGTGATGGTTCCGGAAATCATCACGGGTAATTTTTTGTTTTTTTCAGAAAAAGCTTCTTCGGCTGCAAAAAGTGCAGCTTTGGCGTTCAAGGTGTCAAATACCGTTTCGATAAGAATTATGTCAGAGCCTCCATCGATAAGACCGATAATTTGTTCTTTGTAAACCCCACACATTTCGTCAAAAGAAGAAGCCCGGTAGCCCGGATCATTCACGTCGGGCGACATAGACAATGTTTTATTGGTAGGTCCTACAGATCCTACCACAAACCTGGGTTTTTCAGGATTTTTCAGGTTG
>CAZOUC010000643.1:0-1581 GCA_964582825.1 uncultured Enterobacteriaceae bacterium
CTGTGTGCGGCGCGAAGCCGTCGAGGGCGATCCGGTCATCCTTGCCGCCGAGCACAGTCGGCGTGCCCGCGCCCTCGAAGAAAACGGTGTCGTCGTCAAAGCCGGTGTCGTCGTCGAAATCCGTCTGGCCGATCTCGGCAGCGTAGGCGTCCATGCTCTTGAGCGAGCCGCGGGCCCCGTCGCGCAGCAAATCGGGGAAGAGAAACGGCAGCGCCGGCCCGCGCACCGCGGCCAGAAACGCCTCCAGCTCCAGCGCCTTGTCGAGCGGCAGCTGCACGTCCAGGTCGGCCGCCCAGCGGGCGCCGCGGCGCTGCAGCACCTGCACCTGACCGGTATAGCGGCTGGCAAAGCGCCCGGTGAGCGTCCGGACCCACAGACTGAGCCGGCGAGGCAAGCAGTCTGTGGGCCATGTTGGCGTGGCCACTACGCCGTGTTGCGGACGCCGTAGACGCCGAGAGCGGCCAGCAGCGCGGTGAGCGTGGTGACCACGGACTGCACGTCCTCGCCGCCCACATCCACGCCGGCGAACTCATTGAGTGCGATGATACCGGCGCCAACCAGCGCGACGACAAGCTTCCGATACCGTTGCATGAGCAGGGTCCTCCTGAGTGTTGGGGCATAAAAAAAAAGCCCGGTGCCGACGGCGACCGGGACGAACCAATTTTTGCTGGTGCGGGCGGGTGGTGGCCTCAACCGTCCGCCGGCGCGGCCATTTCCGATATGTCGACGGGGCTGCTGTGTTTTCGCCGTTGGCGCTTTGGGAATTGCAGGACGCCCTGGCCGACGACGTCGTCGCAGTGCTCCTGGATCATCGGGGCGCAATGCTGCCTGACAAAGTCGCGCGCCCAGCCGGCCGGGAACAGCCAGGTGTTGGTTCTCCGGCACTGCAACGCCTCGACTGCCGCGTTCTTCGAGGCGCTGGCGCGCAGCATGGCGCCGACGCGGCGATTGAGGCTGTTGCGATGCCGGGACGGCACCTTCCACTCTTCGAGCAACTCTTTGACCGACAGATGGCTGCGCACCGCCGTGCGCGGATCGGCAGACAGGCGTGCCTCGACCATGCCGCTGATCTTGGCGTCGAGACGGGCGGCGACCGCGGCGACAATGGCCTCGATCGTGGCGCCTGCGTTCGCTGCGAGACGCCCTTCCATGTGGGCGCGGACGACCTCGTTGCACCAGGCGTGGAACTCGGGCGACAGGTATTTCGCGTAGGCCATGGCGATCTGCCAGTGCGCCCAGGTACCGCCACCGCGCCCTTGCCCGACCTGGAAAAGGTGATCCTCAGTCACGTTTTGCAGGCCACTGATATAATTCACGAATTCCGCCGTGCCTGCCTGACGGAGCCAGTACTTCGGGGCCTTATTGTCATCGGCACCCGCGGCCCGCCACATATCGGTCAGCGACAGCATCTCGTTTCGGTCGCGGATCAACGCACCGTTATAGGCCAGCGCCGTGCTGGACATTATGGGCTCAGTCATGGTGATGCTCCGTTCATCAGAAGAGGCGAGACCCGCCCTGCCCGGCTGATCAGGTCAGCACTTCCGCGAAGGCGAGGCGCCATTCGGTGCGCCGCCAGTGGCG
>CAZOUC010000644.1:0-1575 GCA_964582825.1 uncultured Enterobacteriaceae bacterium
GGGCTCGGCGCTCGCGGCCATCTGCGGTCGCACGCGCCTGCGCGTCAACAGCCTGCACCACCAGGCCATCAACCGTCCGGGCGGCAGTCTGGAAGTCGTCGGGCGCGACCTGGACGCCATCGTCCAGGCGGTCGAGTGCTCGTCCGGGCGCACCATCGTCGGCGTGCAGTGGCACCCGGAATACCTGTTCTACCTGCCCTCGCAGTTCGCGCTGTTCCGCTGGCTGACCCGGCGCGTCTCATGATCGCCGCGCTGGCCCTGCTGTTCGCGTCCGCTTTCCTGGCGGCGACGATACTGCCGTTCTACTCCGAGGTGGTGCTGTTCGCCTTGCTGCGCGAGGGTTACGATCCGGCGCTGCTGGTCGGGGTCGCCACCCTCGGCAATACGCTCGGGGCCGTGGTCAACTGGGCCATGGGCCGCTACCTGCTGCACTTCCAGGACCGCCGCTGGTTCTACTTCAGCCGCGAGCAGGTGGCCCGGGCGCAGCGCTGGTACCAGCGCTACGGATTCTGGTCGCTGCTGCTGGCCTGGGCACCGGTCGGCGGCGATGCGCTGACCCTGATCGCCGGCATCATGCGCGTGCGCCTCGACCTGTTCCTGCTGCTGGTCGGCTCCGGCAAGGCGCTGCGTTACGTGTCCGTCGTGCTCCTCGCCGACTGGACCGCTGCCTGACAGGCGGAGCAGAAGTACAGGCGCCGCGCGCCGACCTGTTCCCGTCGGATCGCCGTGCCGCACAGGTAGCAGGGTTCGCCCTGCCGGCCGAAAACCTGGAAGCGATACGACTCACGGCGCAGGCCGGCGCGACGCAGGCGACTGACGCGGGTCGCCTTGTTGGTAATCCCCGCGGTGCGGTAGGACTGTCGACTGACGGCGAGGCTGGCGCGGGCGAGGCGCCCGATTTCACCGCGGCCGAGCTGCGCAGGCCTGGCCCAGGGCCACAGCCGCGCCTCGAACAGAATCTCGGAACGCAGGTAGTTGCCGACCCCGGCCAGGAAGCGCTGGTCGAGGTACAACGCGGCCAGGCTGCGGCGGGCGAAGCGTTCGTCGCGCAGGCGCGCAGCGAGATCCCGCCACGCCAGGGTCTCGTCGAGTACGTCCGGGCCAAGCCGGCTCAGGAACGGGTGCACCGCCAGCCCGTCGTCGTCGAGCACCTCGATGTCCGAGGCACTGTACAGCAGCACGCTGTGCGAGGCCGTATGCAGGGCGACCCGCAGGCTGCGACCGGTCTCGGGCAGGCGGTCGCGCCGGCGCACCAGCCAGCGGCCGTAGAGCTGGTTGTGCGAGTACAGGGTCAGGTCGTTGTCGAAGCGCGTCAGCAGCGCCTTGCCGCGCGGGTGCAGGTCGACGACTCGACGCCCTTCCAGCGCCGGCACGAACGGCTGCAGCCGCGGCAGTCCGAACTCGACACGCTGCAGCTCCCGGCCGACGAGCACTCGAGCCAGCCGGTCGGCAGCGAGGCGGATTTCCGGTCCTTCGGGCATCGACGGTACTGCGACCTAAATGCGCCGCGCGGCGACGACCGCCCATTCGGAGCCAGCGGCGACGACGGCGAACCACAGGCGCGCCAGCGGGCCG
>CAZOUC010000645.1:0-703 GCA_964582825.1 uncultured Enterobacteriaceae bacterium
CCGGTAGACACTGAGCCTCCCTGCCTCGCTGCCCTCGTCGGCCAGCACCAGCCGGCCGTCGCCGAGCAGCGCGATACCTTCGGTCTGCGCGTGCCGGGCCGCCGGCAGGCGCAACTCGACGACAACATGACCGGCGAGGTCCAGTTCGATCAGCCGCTGCCGGCGTGCCGAGACGAGCAGCAGGTGACCGTTGCGCGGCGATACGGCCAGCCCGGACAGGCCGGCCGGGAACCCGGTCCCGAAGCCCTCGACGCGGCGCTCCCGGTGCGACCAGCGAAGCAGCGCCGGATGTCCGGGCTCGACGCGCTTGCAGGCGATCCACAGCGTCCCGACGCCCTCCGCGGGCGCGAGCCCCTCGACCTCGCAGTGCCTGCCAAGGCCGGTATGCACCGCGTCGTAATCCACGTGGCTGCCGTCGTCGCCTTCCCGGGCCTGGTACAGGGTACCGGTGCTGCTGATCAGCCACACGAATCCGTCCCGCACGGCGATGCCTTCAAAGTCGTCGCGCAGCGGCGGATTGCCGAGCGCGAAGCGCTTGATCAGCCGCCCGTTCTCGTAGTCGACCTGGTACACCCAGGCGCGCTCGTCGTCGTGCGCGAACAGACGCTGCTGCTCGTCGACCGCGAGCCCGGAAATCTCGCGCAGTGCGACCGGCAGGCGCCACTGCACGTAGCGCTCCGAATCGTAGCGATACCCGCCGAAC
>CAZOUC010000645.1:713-1574 GCA_964582825.1 uncultured Enterobacteriaceae bacterium
CCGAACTCGAAGGGCGCTGCCGAACAGACGGCCGTGAACAGCAGGGCCGTCACGAACAGCAGCGCCAGCGCGGGCTCAGAGGTCGTCATCTTCACGATCCCGGCTGGTCAGGAAGGAGAAGAACGGGCTGTCGAGGCGAGCCCCGTAGTCGAGGATCCACAGCAGCAGCGTGCCGTAGACGAATCCGAAGGAAATCACCGCGGCGATGCCCAGGGCCGCGATGCCGGCGCCGAGGCCGACACCGATCGCGCAGAAGATGTACAGGGTATGCGCCGGCTCGCTCAGGCTGAAGCGGAATCGCACGGCGGCGACCACGCCGGCGAGACTGAATGCCAGGGCGAGGCTGTTCTGCACGATCATCGCGATTCCGGCCACGATCACCGGCAGAATCATCATCGTCTGGGCGAACGACGGGTCCACGCGCCGTTTCTGGGTGGTGATGAAGTAGACCCAGGATACCGGCGCCATCAGCGCCATGGCGCCGAAGATCGCGATCAGCAGGCGCAGCACGTAGACCTGCTCCTGCTCGGTGCCGCCGATCGAGCGCACGATCTCGAACTCGTTGCCGGCGTCCTCGGCCAGTTCCGCGATGCCGCCGAAAGGAAGGTATTCCTGCAGGTCCGGAAAGCGCGTGAGCAACAGGTAACAGATCAATGCGAAGGCCGCGTAGTACAGACTGATGGCGAGAAACGGCGCGAACACGCCCACCGACTTGCGCACGACTCAGCCTCCTCTGTCCCAGGTGTCGAGAATCCCGTCCCGGCGTGCGAGCAGGCCGCGCAGCTGGGCGCGCGACAGCCACTCGCCGGCGACGCGTTCCAGACTGGCGAGATCCAGCGCCTCGAGCCGCGCCGCCGCCGC
>CAZOUC010000646.1:0-1573 GCA_964582825.1 uncultured Enterobacteriaceae bacterium
AGCCCTGCATCGGCGCGTTGATCGCGGTGCGCTCGGCGGCCTGGCGGTGCTGCGCGTTGCGTGCCTTGAGGTCGGGCAGGTACAGACGACGGCCGAAAATGGTCTCGACGTAGCCTCGGTCCACCGCGCCCGCACGCACACCGTCCATGAAATCGCGCACCCCGGGGTAGCGTTCGAAATAGCGTGCCATGTACTCCTGGGCCTCGCCGCGCTCGATCTGCAGCTGGCGCGACAGACCGAAGGCGCTCATGCCGTAAATGAGCCCGAAGTTGATCGCCTTGGCGCGCCGGCGCTGCTCGCTGCTGACCGCGTCCAGTTCGACACCGAACACCTCGGCGGCGGTGGCGCGGTGCACGTCGAGCCCCTCGTCGAAGGCGCCCCGCAGGCCGGCGTCGCCACTGAGGTGCGCCATGATGCGCAGCTCGATCTGTGAGTAGTCGGCGGCGACGATGCGCCGGCCGGCCGGCGCCGCAAAGGCCTGGCGGATGCGCCGGCCTTCGGCGGTGCGCACCGGGATGTTCTGCAGGTTCGGGTCCGAGGAGGACAGGCGCCCGGTGGCCGCAACGGCCTGGTGGTACGAGGTGTGCACGCGACCGGTGTGCGGATTGACCTGCTCGGGCAGCTTGTCCGTGTAAGTCGACTTGAGCTTGCTGAGCTCGCGGTAGTCCATGATCACGCGCGGCAGTTCGTAGTCGGCGGCCAGTTCCTGCAGCACCGGTTCGGCCGTCGACGGCTGACCCTTGGGCGTCTTGCGCAGCACCGGCAGCTCCTGTTCCTCGAACAGGATTTCCTGCAGCTGCTTCGGTGAGCCGAGGTTGAAGGCCCGGCCGGCGAGCTCGTGAGCACGCGCCTCGACTTCTTCCAGTCGAGCGGCGAGCTCGCCGCTGTGCCGCCGCAGCAGCGCGCAGTCGAGCGGCGCCCCGGTGCGCTCGATGCGCGAGAGCACCGGCACCAGCGGCATCTCGATCTCCTCGAACACGAAGCGTGGCCCCTGCTCGGCGGCAAGGCGCGGCCACAGTGCCTGGTGCAGGCGCAGGGTGACATCGGCGTCCTCGGCCGCGTAGGGTGCCGCCTCCTCGATGGCGATCTCGTTGAATGTCAGCTGCTTCGCGCCCTTGCCGGCGATGTCCTCGAAGTGGATCGTGCTGTGGCCGAGATACTTCAGCGCCAGGCTGTCCATGTCGTGGCGCGTTGCGGTCGCGTCCAGCACATAGGATTCGAGCATCGTGTCGTGACGCACCCCACGCAGGGTGATGTCGTGGTTGGCGAGCACGCTCATGTCGTACTTCAGGTTCTGGCCGAGCTTGGCGTGCTCTGGCGACTCGAGGATCGGTTTCAGGGCCGCCAGCGCCTCGTCGAAGTCGAGCTGCGGCGGCGCGCCCATGTAGTCGTGGCCGAGCGGAAGGTAGGCGGCCTCGCCGGGTTCGACCGAAAAACTGAAGCCGACCAGGCGCGCGTCCATGTAGCGCAGGCTGGTCGTCTCGGTGTCGATGCAGATCAGCGGCGCCTTGCGCAGGCGCTCGACCCAGGCCTCGAAGCGCTCACGGTCGAGAATCGTTTCGTAGCGGGCGGC
>CAZOUC010000647.1:0-1573 GCA_964582825.1 uncultured Enterobacteriaceae bacterium
GGCGTATCCGGGACGGGCGGCCTGTTCCGGCCTCGCGACACGACCGGACCCACGCACCGACACCGCGGACCAGCCCAGGCGGCCCGCCGGGTCAGAGGTGGTGGCCGAGCTTGCCGGCCTTGGTCTCGAGGTAACGCTGGTTGTGCGGATTCTGCGGCGTGTGCAGGGCGATGCGCTCGACCACTTCGACGCCCATCTCCTCGAGCGCCGCCACCTTGCGCGGGTTGTTGGTCATCAGGCGAACCCGGCGGACCTGCAGGTGCTCCAGCATGGCCGAGCAGATCGAGTAGTCGCGCATGTCGGCGCCGAAGCCGAGTCGCTCATTGGCTTCCACCGTATCGGCACCCTGGTCCTGCAGCGCGTACGCCCGGATCTTGTTGGCCAGGCCGATGCCGCGGCCTTCCTGGCGCAGGTACAGCAGCGCGCCTCGACCGGTGGCGGCGATCTTCTCCAGCGCCAGGCGCAGCTGCAAACCGCAGTCGCAGCGCAGGCTGAACAGGGCATCGCCGGTCAGACACTCGGAGTGCACCCGCAGCAGCACCGGCGCACCGTCGCCCACATCCCCCATCGTCAGAGCCAGGTGCTCCTTGTCGTCGTCCGGATCCTCGAACGCGTGCACGTCGAAGCGGCCGAACGGCGTCGGCAGCGTGGAAGAGGAAACGAAGCGCACGGTCAAGAGTCGGAGTCCCGGCAAAACGGCGAGTCCGCCATTTTATCCGCTAATTGCCGGCAAGATCACGGCAATAACACCATCGCGAGCTGTAGGCAGGCCCAGGTCATCAGCCCCGCGAGCAGGTCGTCGAGCATGATGCCGAACCCGCCACCGAGACGCCGGTCCGCGACCGAGATGGGCCACGGTTTGACGATGTCGAACAGGCGGAACAATACGAAGCCTGCCAGCCACCAGGCCCAGTGTGCCGGTACGGCGACCAGCGCCAGCCAGTAGCCGGCGAACTCGTCCCAGACGATGCCGGGATGGTCGTGCACGCCGAGCCGGCGCGAGGCGTGTCCGCACAGCCACACGCCCGCCGCCGCCATAACCAGCACCCAGGCCAGGTAGGCCGCCAGCGGCAACTGCGCGAGCAGGGGCATCGCCGCCATCGCCACCACGGTACCGACCGTGCCGGGGGCGATCGGCGACAGCCCGCTGCCGAAGCCGAATGCCAGCAGGCTCAGCGGGTCCGACAGCAGGCTTCCCCATGACGGCCGCGGCAGCGGTGCATCAGAAGTGCCGATAGCCACCTCCATCCGGCGGTACGTAGCCGGGCAGTGCCAGCGCGTTCCCGGCTACGACCACACCGATGTCGTGCAGCGGAAGGTCCAGTTCAGCGGCCAGCGCCTGCAATGGCTTGCGCGCGGCCGCCGGCGCCGTGAAGCACAGCTCGTAGTCGTCGCCGCCGTGCAGCAGCGCGGCGCGTGCCGCCGCGGGCTCGGTGTCCAGCCGGGCCGCAAGCCCGTCGATGGCGCCCGGATCGAGGCGGGCACCGACGCCGCTCGCGGTGAGCACGTGACCGAGATCCGCCCACAGTCCGTCGCTGACGTCTATGGCCGCGGTCGCGATGCCGGCCAGGGC
>CAZOUC010000648.1:0-1573 GCA_964582825.1 uncultured Enterobacteriaceae bacterium
CCTCGAAGAGACCTTCGACAAGGGTGGCCGCACCCTGACCCGCAGTCTGAACCCCGACCGCGTCTACACGGCGCCGGATGGCGGCACCATCACCCTGCCGGGCCGCAGCCTGATGCTGGTGCGCAACGTCGGCCACCTGATGACCACGGACGCGGTGCTCGATTCCCGCGGCGAGGAGATTCCCGAGGGCATCCTCGACGGCTTCGTTACCGTTGCCTGCGCCCTGCACGACCTCCGGCACGACGCCCGCTTCCGCAATTCGCGCGAGGGCAGCGTCTACATCGTCAAGCCGAAGATGCACGGACCGAAGGAGGTGGAACTGAGCTGCGACCTGTTCACGGCCATCGAAGACGCTTTGGGGCTCGAGCCGAACACACTCAAACTCGGCATCATGGACGAGGAGCGCCGCACGACGGTCAATCTGCAGGCCTGCATCGCGATGGCCGCGGACCGCGTCATTTTCATCAACACCGGCTTCCTCGACCGCACCGGCGACGAAATCCACACCAGCATGGAAGCCGGCCCGGTGGTGCGCAAGGACGCCATGAAGGGACAGGCCTGGATCCTCGCCTACGAGGACCGCAACGTCGACACCGGACTCGCCTGCGGTTTCCGCGGCCGCGCCCAGATCGGCTAGGGCATGTGGGCCAAGCCCGACGAGATGGCGCAGATGATGGCCACCAAGGCCTCGCACCCGGAAGCCGGCGCCAACTGCGCCTGGGTGCCCTCGCCGACCGCGGCCACCCTCCACGCCATCCACTATCACCAGGTCGACGTCGCCGCGCGCCAGGAGGAGCTGCGTACGCGACGCCCGGCCAGCCTCGACGCGATCCTGACGATCCCGCTGCTGCGCGATCCATCAAGCCTGAGCGCCGAGGAGATCCAGCAGGAACTCGACAACAACGCCCAGGGCATCCTCGGCTACGTGGTGCGCTGGGTCGAGCACGGCGTGGGCTGTTCCAAAGTGCCCGACATCAATGACGTCGGCCTGATGGAGGACCGCGCCACGCTGCGCATCTCGAGCCAGCACATGGCCAACTGGCTGTACCACGGTATCGTCAGCGAACAGCAGGTGCGCGAGACGCTCGAGCGCATGGCCGCCGTGGTCGACCGCCAGAACGCCGACGACCCGGCGTACCGCCCGATGGCCCCGGACTTTGACGCCAGCGTCGCTTTCCAGGCCGCCTGCGACCTGGTGCTCAAGGGCCGCGAGCAGCCGAGCGGCTACACCGAGCCGGTTCTGCACGCCCGGCGGCGCGAATTCAAGGCAAAGTACCGGAACGGCTGAGCCGCGACGACCGTGACCGAACTCCTGGTCACCGCCTTCGTGACGCTGTTCGTGGTCATCGATCCGATCGGCGTCGCGCCGCTCTTTGCCTCCATCACGCCCGGCGACAGCGCGGCCCAGCGCCGCCAGGTCGCGGTCAAGGGCGTCGTCGTCGCCGCGGGCGTCCTGATCACCTTCGCGATCGGTGGCCAGCCCCTGCTGGAGCTGCTCGGCATCGGGCTGCCGGCATTCCGGATCGCCGGGGGCCTGCTGCTGCTGCTGTTGTCGATCGACATGGTGATGGTG
>CAZOUC010000649.1:0-1572 GCA_964582825.1 uncultured Enterobacteriaceae bacterium
GCGCCGGTCACTTCCGGGGGATGCTGGCGACCCACGACGACGAGATAGCGGCTGCGCGCCGGCAGGGTCTCGAGTTTGTGAATGTCGCGCCCTTCGGCGCTCTTGCCGAGCCGGGAACGCTGCAGGAAGTCCCGGCGGTCGAGGCGCGCGAGCCACAGGAAGTAGTCGTCGTTGTCGATGATCTCCTGCGCCGCCACCCACAATGGACGCGGACCGGCCACGAGCCGCAGGCTGGCCTCGTCCTCCTCGGTCGACAGCGAGACCCGCTCCGGAGGCAGCAGCTCCCAGCGCTCGCCGTCGCGGCTCGTTTTCGGCTGGTAACGGTGGCGAAAATCCGGGTATTTCAGAGTGACGACGATGTCGCGCTCGCGATCGGCCAGCACCCGGAACGCGTACCAGGGACTCGGGTTGATCGGCTTGTCCTCGGGCAGCACGGTCAGCAGGTAATGCCCCTCGGCCCGGCGCTCGCAGGCCGCAAAGGCGCCGCCGGCAAAATCCGCGTCGATGCGGACCGTGTCGAAATGGCAGATCGGCCGGGACGGCGTGCTCGCCGGTTCCTGCGCGGCGGCGCCGAGCGGCAGGACGGCGAGGACCAGCAGCCACTCGAACAGGGCGCGTCGGAATCGCGCGGGCAACACAGCCGCTCGAGGCACAGCTTTTCTCCAGCCTATCGGGGTCTGAAACGGTAACTGCTCACGCGGGAAAAGGCGACCGCTTTTGCCGTGCTGCGGCACAAAACAAGGCGGCCCGCGTGCGGGCCGCCTCGTCTTTCAGAACGCGACGCGTCTCAGGACTGCGGCAGGATCACCGTATCGATCACGTGGATGACGCCGTTCGATGCCGCCACGTCCGTCATGACGACCTTGGCGTTGTCGACCGTGACACCGCTGTCGCTGGCCGCGATGGCGATATCGCCACCCTGCACGGTCGTGGCGCTGTCCAGCTTGACGACGTCAGCGGCCATGACCTTGCCCGGCACGACGTGGTAGGTCAGGATCGACACCAGCTGGTCCCTGTTCTCGGGCTTCAGCAGCGATTCGACGGTGCCCTCGGGCAGCTTGGCGAAGGCGTCATTGGTCGGTGCGAAGACCGTGAACGGTCCTTCGCCCTGCAGGGTTTCTACGAGGCCGGCGGCCTTGACGGCGGCGACCAGGGTCGAGAAGGCCTCGTTGCCGGCGGCTACGGCGACGATGTCCTGCTGCTTGTCTTTCTTGCCGTACTTGCCGTAGTCACCGGCACCGGCGACCGTCGCGAACAGGACTGCGACGGCGGCCAGTACCGCGGTCAGGGAAAGTCGGATGGTGTTCATGGGTGTCCTCCAGGGGGATATGGGAGTGAATACATCGACCCGGCAGACACAGGCGGCACGTCACGGGATCAGGAACGTGCGCCTGCGCTGACCGCTCCGGTCATGCCGGGTCCCCTGAACTACGGCGCTTCGACGCGATCGGATCGGCCGCCGCCGCACGCCATGGCGGCTTGCGGCTCGCTTGGGCCCGCCGTCCCGGTTTGATACCTTAGCGGGCCATAACAACAGCGCACCGCGCCCTGCCAGGGAATCGACTCATGACG
>CAZOUC010000650.1:0-1572 GCA_964582825.1 uncultured Enterobacteriaceae bacterium
TTTGCTTTCGTATGCCCTAAAAAACAACCTGATTGAGATATAGTTTACCTGGTCTCCACGAAATTTCTTCACGATGAAAAATGAAATTGTAACTGCCCAAAAAATCCTTGACCAGAAATATTCACTCGGTGAAAAAGAATACACGGCTAAGCTCGAGAATTTTTTAGTAAAAATCATTGACAAAGAAGTGATTTTTACCCAACATTATTTTGACCTTTTTAACAACGCGCCCATTGGCATATTCAAGTCAACCCCCGGGGGAAAATTCATTGAGATGAACCAAACCCTGGCTCAATTGCTTGGCTACGACACACCGCGGCAGGCAATAGCAGCCATAAAAAACATCGCGCGCGATGTGTATGTTGATCCTGCCAAAAGGCCTGAAATTGTTGAAGAAATCGTGGGCGAACCCAAACTGAAAAGGTACATCAACCATTACAAGAAAAGAAACGGGGAAGTGTTTATTGCCCGTTTAACTTTAAATTCAGTAAAGGATGAAAACGGCCGGGTTACTTTTCTCGAGGGATTGATAGAAGACATCACCGAGCAAAAAAAAGCGGAAAAAGCGCTTGAAAACAGCGAGAAAAAAATCAGGAAGATTGTTAACGCGCTGCCACAACTTGTTTCATATGCCGATAATAATGAAGTATACAGGTTTGTTAACAAAAATTACATGGAATTCTTTCAGTTGTCTGAAAATGAAATAATTGGGAAAACCATCCGGGAAGTTATCGGCGATCAGGCATACCAAAAAGCTTTGCCACATATACAATCTGTTAAAGTTGGAAAAACAGTCAGCTATATCGAAAAATTCAACTACAGGAATACCGGGCATCGGCAAATGAATGGAAACCTGATACCCGATATAGATGAAAATAAAAAAGTTCATGGTTATTATGGCATACTTACCGATATCACTGATGTTGTTCATGCCAATGAGTTGCTTTTCCGGCTTGAGCGCGAAAAATCGGCCATTCTCGATATCATGCCTGATATGATTGCCTATTATGATTTGGATTTAAAGTTGCAATGGGCAAACAAAGCAGCAGAAAAAAATACAGGTGTTGCCGTGGCAAAAATGCAGGGCATGTATTGTTACCAGATTTGGCAGAACAGCCAGGTGCCTTGTTTTGATTGCCCGGCCTTAAAAAGCCTGAAAACGGGAGAGCCGGCTGGCTCTACCAAAACAACCCCTGATAACAGGATTTGGAATTTGCGTACTTTCCCGGTAAAAAATGATAATGAAGAAATAGAAGGGGTGTTGGAACTGGGGCATGATATTACCGGGATATCAAAGGCTGAACGGGAAAAGGCAGTGTATCGCGAACGCTTAATGAAACTTAACGAGCATTTGCAAACCTCCATTGAAAAAGAAAGGGAAACCATTGCACGCGAAATACATGATGAAATTGGGCAGTACCTCACGGCTTTAAAACTGGACCTGGTGTCTTTGCAGGATTTTTGCAGCGAAGATAGGACTGATGCCCGCGAAAAGCTCAACGAGAGCACTATGATGGTTGACCTGACAATAAAGCGCCTGAAAAAACTCATCACCGAACTTCGGCCTAAAAT
>CAZOUC010000651.1:0-1571 GCA_964582825.1 uncultured Enterobacteriaceae bacterium
GAAGATCCACGGGGGCGTCACCGGCAGGGACCCGCCAGGCAGGCGCACGATCAGCAGGGCCACGGCAACGCCGGCCAGGAACAGTGGCAGGCCCAGGCGCCACGGCAACGCTGGCCTGCGCAGCAGGTGCACGATCGAGGCCAGCACCAGGCCGGCGAAGAAAGCCCACACCAGCTGCGGGCTGTGTTCCAGCGCCGCGCTGATGGCCCGCGCCAGCAGGGCCAGGCTGGTGACGACACCGGCCAGCAGCGCCAGCAGGAAGCCACCATCCACCCGCCGCCAGAATTCGCGCCAGTCGCCGTGGCGCAGCAGCACCAGATTCGCGGGCCGCCACGCGGTGATCGCGTCGATCAGGCGCTCGTAGATTCCGGTAATGAAGGCGATCGTGCCGCCGCTGACGCCGGGAACCACGTCCGCCGCGCCCATTGCCAGGCCACGCAGGTACACGCCGAGCGGGCCGCCGGGGCGGCTCATCGGCTCTGCAGGCCCGGCACCAGGGGGACGAAGCGTACCGGCTCGACCAGCTGCCGCTCGATGCCGTCGGCGGTGCGCCGCAGCAGGTACAACTGCTGTTCGCGTTCGTCGCCGACCGGGATCACCAGGCGCCCACCCTCGGCCAGCTGGTCCAGCAGGCCTTCGGGGATCTGGCGCGGTGCGGCCGCGGACAGAATCGCATCGAAGGGTCCGTGCGAAGGCAGGCCGAGTCCGCCGTCGGCGTGGTGGATGCTGACGTTGCGCAGCCCCAGCGCGCGCAGCCGCTCCCGTGCCCTGGCGACCAGCGGCCGGATGCGCTCGACGGCGAACACGTGGCCAACCAGCTGGGCGAGCACCGCGGTCTGGTAACCCGATCCGGCGCCGATCTCGAGCACGCGGGCGGGGCGGTCGCCGCCGAGCAGAAGTTCGGTCATCCGGGCGACCACGTAGGGCTGGGACAGGGTCTGGTTGTAACCGATCGGCAGGGCCGCGTCCTCGTAGGCGCGGTGCGCAAGGGCTTCGTCCACAAACAGGTGTCGCGGCGTGATGCGCAGCACGTCGAGCACCCGGACGTCGCGGATGCCCTGCTCGCTGAGTCGCTGGATCAGCCGGTCACGGGTACGGCGGCTCGTCATGCCGATGCCGTGTATGTCTCGCTGATCCAGCATTCAGGGTTCCCCTTCCCCGTGGTGGACGGCGATCTCCCTGACCACACTGGTCGCATAGCCGCCCACGGGCAGACTGAATTGTAGTGCGATACACGAGCCGTCGTAATCCCAGCTCAGATCGCGAGGCCGCAGCCGCAGCGGGCGACGCTGGTGGTCGAGGCCTGCCGCCTCGAGTCCTGCGACGAGCTCCGGATGAGCCGCGGCCACGCCGGCTTCTATCGCGGCCGGCTCACCGCCACTGCGCAGGTCGCCACGCCCCCAGAGCACGCCGGCGGCTTCCACGGCGCCGCTTTCCCAGCCCGCCCGCCAGTCGGCGTCGGCCGGCAGCAAGCGACCCGACGCGACGTTCATCAACGGGTCGCCGTCGAGCACCCGGTCCCAGCTGCCACGGCGCACGCGCTCGGCCAGCACTTCATTGAACAGGTAGGA
>CAZOUC010000652.1:0-1570 GCA_964582825.1 uncultured Enterobacteriaceae bacterium
CTGGATGGAAATGCCCCAGTCCGCGCCGTCGCCCAGCAGGGCCGTGAACGCCGGCGACTGCTCGACAACGAGGGCCGCGCCGTCACCGCAATTCAGAGGCTGCAGGATGGTCCGGAAGCCGTCGAACTGACGCAGCTGCCTGGCTCCGACCGTGTCCCGATACGGCAGGACCTGCCCACTGGCGATGCGTTTTCGACTGCTGCCGAGCAGCATCGCCGACCAGCCGTGGTCGTCTTCCAGTCTGCGCACGGCCCTGCGGTCGATGCCGCTGCAGCCCAGCAGCAATTGCGTGCGCAGCGCGCCGGGCAGGGCGGTCAGCCACACGCAGTGGGCACCGTGATCCTCGGCGATGGCGCCGAGCGCATCGCGGATCCGGCGTGGGTCAAGGGCCATGTCGAACAGGCGCACGGCGAGATCGGTCGCGCCGCTGTCACGCCGACTCCTGCCGGCGCTGCCGGGAGCTGCTTGCCGTCCTGGCCGGGCGCTGTCACTGGGCTCCCGCATCAAGGTATCCGTTTGCTTTCTATGGCCCGACTGGTCCGGGCGCTGCACGCAAGGCTAGGAAGTTTGCGGTCGAGGTGCATGAGTCAAATGGCTCATGCTGGACGGTTTGTCGGCGACCGCTCGGCCTTCATGGCTCCGGTCGGTGCCATCGTGTCGCAGAATCACTTCGCGGGTCACGTAGTCGACCTGCAGCCACCATGGTCGGTCGATGCCCTGCCAGGCCGGACGCCGACGTTCTTCGTGGTGGCGCGTGGCCTGCGGTCGCGACGCGTACTGCCCGGCTGCCGACTGCCGCCGGTCGGCGAAATCGGACGCCGTGATCATGCCCTCGGCCCCGGTCTCGATCAGCGCCCCGGTCCCGGTCACCCGGTCGGTGTTCCTGCTCATCATTCGGGACCGGATTCTCAGCGGGCTAACCCGCCGGCGGCGCCGCGCCACAGCAGCGCCGTCAGTTCGTGCTGCCGGCTGGTGCCGGTCTTGGTCATTGCGCGCTTGAGCAGGTTGCGCACCGTCGAGGTGGCGCGACCCGACTCGCGGGCGATGGCTGACACGCGCCTGCCCTGGGCGACGGCCACGGCGACTTCCGCCTCGCCCGGCGTCAGGTCGTACAGATCGTAGAGGCAATCGAGGTCGAAGGCGCCCGCGCTGGCCGGATCGAACAGGTGGACGACGATCACGGGCCGGCCGACGTCCGACTGCGATACCGCGCAGCGGTCGAGCGCGAGCTGGTACGCGGGCAGACCGGACGGCCTCTCGATCCGGAGCCAGCGCCGGCGGGCGTGTTCGGGAGTCCGCGCATCCTGCCGATCTGCCAGGTGCAGCCAGGCGCAGCGCAGAGCGCGTGCGGCGTTGGCCGCGGTGGGCGCGAGGCGCCGGCCAACCAGCTGCAGCCCGTCGCGGGCCGCCAGTACCTGCCGGGCCCGCGCATTGGCGAAGCGCACGGTCTGGGTCTCGTCGCCGAGCATCAGGGCGTGCGGCACGTCGTCGAGCAGCTGTGCGGCGAGGACCCCCCCGTCGCTGCCGAAATCCGCGACACCGGTGACAACGCCGTGGCTTTCTGTCGGAT
>CAZOUC010000653.1:0-1565 GCA_964582825.1 uncultured Enterobacteriaceae bacterium
CACCAGCTGCACGACCACGTCCTGCCCCTGGCCGAACAGGCGTGCCACGCTGTGCTGCTGTGGCCGGTCGTACAGCTCGCGCGGTGTACCGCACTGCACGACCTGTCCGCCATGCAGCGCAACGACGCTGTCGGCCAGCGCGACGATGTCCTCCGGATCGTGCGTCACGAACAGGCCCACGCTGCCGCTGTCGCGCACCGAGCGCCGCGCCTCGATACGCAGCGCGCGCCGCAGTTCCTGGTCGAGATTGGCGTAGGGCTCGTCGAACAGCAGCGCGGCCGGCGCCGGCGCCAGGGCCCGTGCCAGGGCGACGCGCTGACGCTGGCCGCCGGACAGCGTGTGGGGATACCGGTCGGCCAGTGCCGCCAGACCGACGAGTTCGAGCAGTTCGGCGACGCGGGCCCGGCGGGCTTTCGGCGCCACGCCAAAGCCAATATTCTCTGCGACCGTCATGTGGGGAAACAGCGCGCCTTCCTGGAACACCAGTCCGACGGGACGCGACTCGGGCGGCACCGTGCGGCCCGGCTCGCTCAGTACGGTACTGCCGAGCCGGATACGGCCCGACTGCAGCGGCAGCAGGCCGGCCGCCAGGCGCAGCAGGGTCGTCTTGCCGCAGCCCGAGGGACCGACCAGGCAGGTGACCTCCCCGGCCGCCGCGGTGAAGCTGACGTCTCGCACGACGTCGTCGACGTCGTAGGCGTGACTGACCGATTCGAAGGCGAGCATTCCCCGGCTCTCCCCGTGCGGCGTTGCCAGGCGGCCGCCGCGATTGCAAAAGGCGCCAGTCTATGACCGCTTCGACCACGGACACCAGTCGCCTGTGGATTCTGCCGGCGCTGCTGGCCAGCCTGCTGGTCGCGCTGCCCATTGTCGCCGTGCTGCTGCGGGCCGCGCAGCCGGCCGGACCCGGCTGGGACCACCTGGTCGATACCGTGCTGTCCGCCTATCTCGGCAACACTCTGCTGCTGATGCTGCTGGTCGGTGCCCTGTCAGCCGTTTTCGGTACCGGCACCGCCTGGCTGGTCGCCGCCTGCGATTTTCCGGGGCGTCGCAGTCTGTCCTGGATGCTGGTGCTGCCGCTGGCCGCGCCGGCCTATGTCGTCGCCTACGCCTGGACCGATCTGCTCGACGTATCGGGACCGTTGCAGAGCGGTCTGCGCGCCCTGCTCGGCCTGTCGATTCAGGAATTTGCGATCGGCGGAATCCGCAGCCTGCCGGGCGCGGCCCTGATGCTGGCATTGACGCTGTACCCCTACGTCTACCTCCTGGCCCGGGCGAGCTTCGCGGGGCGCGCTGCGAGCCCGTTCGAGGCCGCGCGCGTACTCGGAGCCTCGCCGCTGCGCGCCTTCTTCCGCGTCGCGCTGCCCGGCGCCCGCCCGGCGATCGCCGGCGGCCTGGCGCTGGTGATGATGGAAACCCTCGCCGACTTCGGCGTCGTGGACTACTTCGCGGTTCCCGCCCTGTCGACCGGCATCTACCGCACCTGGGCGGGTCTCGGCGAGGCCGGCGCGGCGATGCGTCTGGCCGCCTGCATGCTGCTGTTCGTCGTATTGCTGGTGGCCTTC
>CAZOUC010000654.1:0-1563 GCA_964582825.1 uncultured Enterobacteriaceae bacterium
GCGCGTCATCGAGTATCTCGCCGTGCTCAGTTTTTCGAAGGAGATCAGCGGCCCCATTCTTTGCCTTGTCGGCCCGCCAGGCGTCGGCAAGAGTTCCCTGGCGCGGTCGGTGGCCCGCGCCATGGCGCCGTCGAGCGCGTCGATCTCGCGTACCAGGTGGCTCTTGCCGATGCCGCCGATCGCCGGATTGCAGGACATCTGGCCGATGGTGTCGATGCTCTGCGTCAGCAGCAGGGTGCGCACGCCGGTCCGGGCCGCCGCCAGGGCCGCCTCCGTTCCCGCGTGTCCACCACCGATGACGATGACGTCGTAGTCCATGCCGAGCGTACGCTGCCAGGGCCGAAAAGGACTGAAAAGTATAGCGATTCCGCCGCAGCGCGGGCAGTGCAGGCATTGGTGAAACTCACACCGGGCGCGGGGCGTACGGGTGCAATCCTGCCGCATCGTCATCCCTGCACGAGTGCAATCCCACTCCCCCGTCATCCCCAGTAGCGCAATCCCATTTCCCGGTCATCCCCGCGAAGGCGGGGATCCAGAATCGACCAGGATGGCCGTGGACTCCCCAAGGGAACGCCAACGCCGTTCAAGCGCTGTACTGAATCAATACATGAATATATGTATGTAGATAAGAAGAGAGTTTTAATACTGTTATGGTTATTAGGCGCCCCGCAGCTGTGCAGAACCCTTCTAGCTCATTGATTTAACGACACTTTTACTCCGGAAAAGCCTGTGCGCAGCAACTGTACCGGGCGGTCGCAGGCTCGTGGCCGGTTGTGGACGCGGTGGGGACGGATTCGACCGCTCCGCATCGGGTCGACAAGGGACCTGTAGTGGTCCACGGGCCGCGCCGAGCTTATGCACAGATTTACTTGCCGATGCAGAAGCTGCTGAAGATCTCGCCGAGCAGCTGGTCCGAGCTCACCGTGCCGGTGATCTCGCCGAGCTGCTGCTGCGCCTGGCGCAGGTCCTCGGCGAGCAGTTCGCCGGCGCCGTGCGCCGCGAGCTGCTCGGCGCCGTTGCGGATCGAGCTGGCCTGGTAGCCGGCGCGCGCTTTCAGGTGTTCGCGCAGGGCCGGGATGCCGGTACCGGTCTTGGCCGACAGGCGCAGGGTCGGGTGGTCGCTGGCGTCCTCGCGCGGTGCCGGATCGCCCGGGCTCAGGTCGATCTTGTTGTAGACCACGGTGACCGGCGGCAGCGCATCGGCGAGGTCCGGGAACAGGGTCTGCACTTCCTCGTCCGGGTCCGGCAGCCGTTCGCTGGCGTCGATCACCAGCAGCAGGCAGTCGGCGCTCGCCACTTCCGCGCGGGCACGGCGGATGCCTTCCGACTCGACGGCGTCGGTGGTCTGGCGCAGACCGGCGGTGTCGATCAGGCGCACCGGCAGGCCGTCGATCTGCAGGTCCTGGTGCAGGGTATCGCGGGTGGTGCCGGGCACGTCGGTGACGATCGCCCGGTCCTGGCCGGAGAGCGCGTTCATCAGGCTCGACTTGCCGGCGTTGGGCCGTCCGGCAATGACCACGTGCAGGCCCTCGCGCAGCACGCAGCCCTGGCGGGTTTCGGCGC
>CAZOUC010000655.1:0-1562 GCA_964582825.1 uncultured Enterobacteriaceae bacterium
CCTGGGGCTGCTGCCGTTGCTGACGGCACTGGGCATGGCCAGCTCCTGGATATCGCCGCTCGCCAATCTGCTCGCCGTGCCACTCGTCGGTCTGCTGACGGTGCCGGCGGCGCTGCTTGGCGTCTTGCTGCTCGAGCCCGCGCCCGGGCTGGCGCTGCCGCCGCTGCAGTTGGCCAGCTGGACGCTCAGCGTCGTCCATGTCTGGCTCGATACGCTGGCACGCGTCGACCGGCTGCTGCCGGCGGCCGGTGCCGGCAGCACGGCCGGGCACGGCTTGCTGCTCGCTGTCGCCTGCGCGCTGTTGCTGGCGCCGCTGGCGGCCGGTCTGCGTCTGCTCGGCCTGCCCCTGCTGCTGGCGGGCGGGCCGCGCGACGACGCCGACTGGCGTCTGCGTGTGCTGTTTCTCGATGTCGGCCAGGGGCAGGCCGTGGTGGTCGCCACGCCGGGTCGTACGCTGCTGTACGACGCCGGGCCGCGGTACAGCGTGCGCTTCGAAGCCGGCGGCGCGATCGTGGTCCCGGCGTTGCGCTGGCTGGGCCGAGAACGGATCGACCTTCTGCTGTTGAGCCACGGCGACGCCGACCACGCCGGCGGACTCGAAGGCGTGCTCGAGCAGGTCGAGGTTGCCGAGCTGCTGATGAGCCCCGACCCGCGCGTGCGTCCGTCGCTGCCCGGCCGCGCCTGCGCGGCCGGCAAACGCTGGCGCTGGGACGGTATCGATTTCGCGCTGCTGCACCCACCCGCGAACTACGCCGGCAAGCCCAACGACCGTTCCTGCGTGCTGCGGATCGACGCCGGGGCGCTGCGCGTGCTGCTGCCCGGCGACATCGAGGCGCCGGCGGAGAGCGCGCTCGTGAGCAGCGGTGCCGAGCTGGCGGCAGACCTGCTGATGGTGCCGCACCACGGATCGCGCAGCTCGTCGACGGCGCCGTTCCTGGCCCGGGTCGCGCCACGCTGGGCGATCGTATCGGCCGGCTTCGGCAATCGCTGGGGCCACCCGCACGCGCAGGTCAGCGCCCGTTACGACGGACTCGGCGCCCGGCTGCTGAATACCGGGGAAGACGGGGCGGTGCTGTTCGAGCTGGGTGACGATGGTGCCGTCGACCTGCGGCGCTGGCGCCGCGATTACCGGCGCTACTGGTTCGACTGAGCGTCCGGATCCGGAAGGCGCCCTTCGACCCGGCATTCGAGGCGTCCGGCGCCGAGACGCGCCTGGACCACGTCGCCGACGGCCGCCTGCTCGGCGCGGCGCAGGATCCGGCCGTCGCGGCCGCTCACGATCGCGTAGCCGCGGCCCAGCGTTGCCAGCGGACTCACCGCCTGCAGCAGCTGCACGGCGCCCTGCAGGCGCTGGCGGCGCCGCTGCTGCTGTCGCAACAGCGCACGCAGGCTGCGCCCTGCCAGGGTGGCGAGGTCTTCGCGGCGGCGCCCCAGCAGCGCGTCGGGACGGCGCCGGCGCAGGCGCTCACGCAGTTCTGCAAGGCGCGTCTGCTGAGCGGCGGCATACCGCTCGCGTGCGCGGCGCATACGGGCGTCGAGTTCGTCGAGGCGCTGCGCCTGCT
>CAZOUC010000656.1:0-1546 GCA_964582825.1 uncultured Enterobacteriaceae bacterium
GCTTCAGGACCGCACCGCCGACGAGATCGTCCGGCTCTACAACGTCACCTACAACGAGGCCGAGGGGCTCGTCCCCGCGCTCACGATCTACAGCCTCTTCCTCGAGAGCACCTCGGCCGACATGCTCATCGTGCCCGACGTGAGTATCCGCGAGGGCGTGCTCATGCGGTTCGCGCTCGGGAGCGAGTGGTCGGTGGAGCGACAGTTCTACGGGCAGGTCGTCGCGAGCGCGGAGAATCTTGCGCGCCGCTACCACTACGACGAGGTGCATTCGCGACACGTTACCGAGCTGAGCCTGAGCCTCTTCGATCAGCTGGAGGCGGAACACGCGCTCGATCATCACGCGCGCATGCTGCTGGAGGTCGCCGCGACGCTTCACGACATCGGCACGTATATCCGAGCGAGCGGACATCACAAACACGCGCAGTACCTCGTGGAGAACTCGGAGATCTTCGGCATCAGCCGTGATGACTTGCGCATCATATCAAACGTTATCAGGTATCACCGCAAGGCGCTTCCGAACTCGAGCCACGCGAGCTTCGTGTCGCTGCGGCGCGAGCAGCGGATGCAGGTTCAGAAGCTCGCCTCCATCCTCCGGATCGCCGACGCGCTCGACCGCGGGCACGCGCAGCGTGTGCGGGGGGTGACCGTGGAAGTCACCGAGGGCGACGTGATTATCCACTGCGAGTCCAGCGGCGATATCTCGATCGAACGCTACGGTTTCGGCTCGAAAGCCGATATGTTTGAAGAAGTCTTCGGGCTGAACGTCATTCTCGGGTAAGGGGCCCATGGTCAGAAAAGGGAAGCAGGACAACGACAATCAGACGCGATTCATCAATCGCGAGCTGAGCTGGATAGAGTTCAACGCGCGCGTGCTGCACCAGGCGCTGCGGTCGGACGTACCGCTGCTCGAACGGCTGAAGTTCCTCTGTATCGTGACGAGCAATTTTGACGAGTTCTTCATGGTGCGCGTCGCCTCCGTCCGGCGTCAGATCAGAAACGGCGACTATCCGCAGTGTCCCTCCGGGATCGTTCCTTCGGAACTGTTGCGCCGGATTCTGGCCCGGACCAACGAGCTCGTCGATCAGAAGTACGCGTGTCTGATCGACGACGTGCTGCCGGGACTCGCCGCGGCGGGGCTCGTGCTGCGCCGACCCGGCGAGCTCACATCGGCGCAGAGCTCCTTCCTGACGAAGCTGTTCCAGAACGAGATCTTCCCCGTGCTGACGCCCGTGAGGGCGACCGTCGGCCGCCAGGTGCCGTACGTGACGAACCTCCGGTTGCACGCCGCGTTCACCGTTGAGCCGCAGGAGGGAGCCGATCTCGTCTCCGACGAGGAAGACACACGCGGCGAGTTCCTCGCGATCGTGCAGATTCCTACCTCGCTCGACCGGATCATCTTCCTTCCCGACGACGCCGGGACCGTCTCCTTCGCGCTGCTCGAGGACGTGATCATCCAGCACGCAGCGGCGCTCTTCCCCGGTTATCGCGTCACCGAGCACTGTCTCTTCCGGGTGACCCGGGACGCCGACGTGGGTGTGGACGA
>CAZOUC010000657.1:0-1540 GCA_964582825.1 uncultured Enterobacteriaceae bacterium
TACACGCCCACGCCGGCGTGCAGTTCGACGGCGAACAGCAGCACCAGGTACAGCGGCCACCAGCTGCCGCTCCAGACGCGGTCCGAAGAGGCGTAAGGACCGATGTCGGCCGGGTGCACCAGCATCTGGTACAGGTGCGGTGCGGCCAGGAACATCAGCAGCAGGCCGGTGACGACCTGCAGCAGCCACAGGCTCGTGTCCGCGTGACCGAAGCCGCGTGAGTGACGTCGGAAAGCACGGTACTCACGATAGCTCGATGGCACCTTGCGCAGGGCAACCACCGCGTGCACGACGAACAGGGCCAGCACGGCGAGCACGACGCCCGACACCAGGATCGGGTAAGGACGGCCGAAGAACGGCTCGCCTTCGAACAGGCGCGCCACCGTATACATCGCGTCCAGGCCGAGCAGGATGCTCGACACGAACAGCATGTGTGCCCACATGAACAACACCAGCAGCAGGCCCGTCGCGCCCTGAACCACGTCGAGCCAGGCCGGCAGGGCATCGCCGGCGGAACGGTGACCCCTGGGCCTGCCAGCCGTCCTGGCTTCGACTCGCGTATCCGTCAACGCCATGCTGCTGCCTGCCGCTCCATAATTGAATTGCGCCGGTGGTGGACTGAGACATGCGCGGCCGTATCCGTATCGACCGGGTACGACACGTCCACATGCACGATCGCTCCATTCAGCCACGGCGATCCGGCGATTTCCTTGACCGGCGTCAGACACCGGCTCTGGCGTGCACGGAAGACTCTGGTAGCCTCGGCTGCGTTGTACGTCCTGATGGAGGCGGTCGCAGGTGGTGTGCATGGACAAGAGTGACGAGAGTCTCGGGCTGCTGATGAAGTCCCTGTCGAGGGTGCTGTCCGGCGTCGGTGAAGCAGCCGTGGAGCGTCACCTGCCCTGGCCGGCGCTGTGGCGCGACGGCCAGGAGGCGACCCCGATCGCGACGTTTCCGGAAGCCATCGCCCAGGACTGCGCTCAGGCCTATTCGATCGCGTTCCAGCTGCTCAACCACGCCGAGGAAAACGCCGTGGTCCAGGCTCGGCGTGCCGCGGAGATCGCCGGCGCCCTGCACCGCGAGTCCGGCTCATGGGAGCAGGCGATTCTCCAGAGTCGACAGCGCGGTCTCAGCGAAGAACAGCTCGCGACGCTGCTCGGCGAGGTCCGCGTCGAACCGGTGCTGACGGCACATCCGACGGAAGCCAAGCGGCAGACCGTGCTCGAACACCACCGGCGCCTGTACCGCCTGCTGGTCGATCTCGAGAACAGCATGTGGACTCCCGCCGAGCGCGCCGACCTCGAGGCGGAGATCGATGCCTGCCTGGAGCGCCTGTGGCGCACCGGCGAGGTCTACCTGGAAAAGCCCCGCCTGGAAGACGAGCTGCGCCTGGTGCAACACTTCCTCGGCGACGTGTTCCCGGCGGTGCTGCCGCGCTATGCGCGGCGCCTGCGCCAGGCCTGGGTGCGCAGCGGCCTGGACCCGGCCCGGCTCGACGAGTCGCGCTGCCGGCCGCGCCTGCGCTTCGGCAGCTGGGTCG
>CAZOUC010000658.1:0-1539 GCA_964582825.1 uncultured Enterobacteriaceae bacterium
CCGAGCCGCGACAGGCGCCGCAGGAAGGCACCGATCGCACGGCCGAGCTCGATCGGCCGGCCCGGCCCGTCGCCGCGCCAGAACGGCAGCCGGCCCGCCTCGCCCGGCGCCGGCGACACCAGTACGCGGTCGCGGGTGATCGCCTCGACGCGCCAGCTGCTCGCGCCGAGCAGGATCACGTCGCCGGCGCGGGTCTCGAACACCATTTCCTCGTCGAGCTCACCGACCCGCGGTCCGCCCTCGCCGAGGTGTACGCCGTAGGCACCGCGGTCGGGAATCGTACCCGCGTTCATACGGGTCACCATCGCCGCGCCGCGGCGCGGCGCGAGGCGGTTCTCGGCGCGGTCCCAGGCCAGCAGCGGCCGCAGGTCGGCGAAGTCCGCCGACGGGTAGTGGCCGTACAGCATGTCGAGCACCGGTTCGAGTGCGGCACGCGACAGATCCCGGTACGGCGCGGCGCGGCGCACCAGGCGTTCGATCTCGTCGACACCGAGATCGTTCTGGCAGACCATCGCGACGAGCTGCTGGGCCAGCACGTCCAGCGGGTTGGCCGGCATCGCGATCGCCTCGAGTTCACCGGCCAGCATGCGCTGGGACACGACGGCGCTCTCGAGCAGGTCACCGCGGAACTTCGGGAAGATGCGACCGGCGCTGACGGCGCCCACCTGGTGACCGGCGCGGCCTACGCGCTGCAGCCCGCGGGCGACCGAGCCGGGCGACTCGACCAGCATCACCAGGTCGACCGCCCCCATGTCGATGCCGAGCTCCAGGGAACTGGTGGCGACGATCCCGCGGATATCCCCGCGCTTGAGCCCTTCCTCGATTTCCTCGCGCTTGTCGTGGGAGATGCTGCCGTGGTGGGCGCGTACCAGCTCCTCGCCGGCCAGTTCATTCAGCTTGTGCGCCAGGCGTTCGCACAAACCGCGACTGTTGACGAACACGATGCTGGAGCGGTTCTCCCGGATCCGGGCCAGCAGCTCCGGGTAGATCGCCGGCCAGATGCCGCGCTCGCGCTGCGGCCGCCCCACCTCGCGCGAGTACAGCTCGCCGAGAATCGAGCCGCCCGGCCGGCTGCCGTCGTCGGCCGCCGGCTCCGGGGCCGGCGCGTCCGGCGGGTTCTGCATGTCCGGCACCGGCACGGTGACTTCCAGATCGAGCGCCGGTCGGGCCGAGCAGTCGATCACGTCGACCTCGCGGTCGCCGCCGAGAAAGCGCGCCACCACGTCCAGCGGCCGCACGGTGGCCGACAGGCCGACGCGCAGGGGGTCCTCGTCGGTCAGCGCCGCGAGGCGTTCCAGCGACAGCGCCAGGTGCGCGCCGCGCTTGGTGGCCGCGAGGACATGAATCTCGTCGACGATCACCGTGCGCACCCGGCGCAGGGTCTCGGCGGCCTTCGATCCCAGCAGCAGGAACAGGGACTCCGGCGTGGTGACCAGGATATCGGCCGGCTCGCGCGCCTGCCGGGTACGCTCGCGTTGCGGGGTGTCGCCGGTGCGCACCGCCACGGTCGCGCTGCGCCAGGGTACGTCGAGGGTGTCG
>CAZOUC010000659.1:0-1538 GCA_964582825.1 uncultured Enterobacteriaceae bacterium
CGATCCGAGGTGACCTCTTCGACCCGCAACTCGGCATCACTGCTCCTGTCCGGCACCGCGGCGCAGGCGCTCAGGCCGAGCAGGCCGGCCAGCGCGGCAGCCACGGCCATGGGGACTCGTCCCTTTCTCATCTCATCGCTCCCGAGACCTTCGCGGTCTCTCAATCGGTGTCAATCGATATGACCGGCCGCGCTCAGCGGGACCAGCCAGTAGTGCAGGCCGCTGCCGCCGAAGGCCGCCGCCAGTTCGGCGATCAGCGCCCGGGCCTGCTCGTCGCCCAACTCGAGCAGGAACATCACCCGGCGACTGCGGCCGGCCACCTGTTCGGCCAGCGTCATCGAGTGCTCTGAGGAGCCATGCCCGGCAACCGGCAGGCTCGTGAAGCCGGGCACGTCGGCGTGCTCCAGCAGCCACTCGGACAGGGTGTCCTCGAGCTTGGGTGAGCAAATCAGGTGCAATAGGCAATCGGTCATGGCTGCTCTCGCTCCTACCCGAAGCGCCGATACAGGATCGGCAACAAGACCAGGGTCAGCAGGGTCGAGGACACCAGCCCGCCAATGACCACAATCGCCAGCGGACGCTGGATCTCGGAGCCGGGTCCGGTCGCGAACAGCAGGGGCACCAACCCGAAGGCCGCCGTGGTCGCGGTCATCAGCACCGGCCGCAGGCGACGCTTGGCACCTTCGACCACGACCTCTTCCAGCGGCCGACCCATGGCGCGCAGCTGGTTGAACCAGGTCACCAGCATGACCCCGTTCAGGACGGCGATGCCGAGCAGCGCGATGAAGCCCACCGAGGCCGGCACCGACAAGTACTCCCCGGTCACGGCCAAGGCCACCACGCCGCCGATGAGCGCAAAGGGGATGTTGGAGAGCACCAGCAGCGACTGGCGCAGCGAGCCGAAGGTCGAGAACAGCACCAGAAAGATCAGCAGCAGCGCCACCGGCACCACCAGCACCAGGCGCGCCGAGGCGCGCTGCTGGTTCTCGAACTCGCCGCCCCATTCGATCCAGTAGCCGACCGGCAACTGGACCTGCTCGGCGACGGCCGCGCGCGCCTCCTCGACGAAGCCGACCAGATCGCGCCCGCCGCCGACGTTGGCGATGGCGACCGACATGCGGTTACCCAGCTCGCGCGAGAGCACCACCGGCCCTTCGACGCGCTCCATGCGAACCAGATTCTCGACCGGCACCGAGCGCCCGTCCGGCAGGGCCAATTGCAGCCCGCGGAAGCGCGCCGGCGACGCACGCAGCGCCTCGGAGGCACGGATTACCAGCGGCCGGCGCTTGCCCTCGCGATAGATCGTGCCGACCTGGAGGCCCTCGATCTGGGCGCGCAGCATCGCCGCGAGGGTATCGGCATCGACCCCGAGTCGCCCGGCCTCGAGCCGGTCGACGACCAGGTTCAGGTACTGCGCACCCTCGTTCTTCGGCGTGAAGACGTCCTCGGCGCCGTCGAGCTGTTCGAGGACGCCGACGATCTCCTCGGTGATCCGGTTCAGCTCATCCTGGTTGCCGCCGAAGACCTTGACCGCCAGG
>CAZOUC010000660.1:0-1534 GCA_964582825.1 uncultured Enterobacteriaceae bacterium
CGCGCCCGAGGAGTTCCTCCGGAAACTTCCCACCCAAATGGCAAAAAACATCGCCACAGCCTGCGGCGAGATGGCCTTTACCCGACGGCCCGGTCTATCCGAGTTTGCCGGCTCGTTGTAGGAGATTCTCGCCGGCCGTCAAGCGGGATAACGCAGAGCCTAGGTAACCTTACCGGTAAGCTCCACCACTGAGTTCTGAAGTCGTTGTGACCGGCTCGTGGATTCTTGGATTTCACTCTGGAGATGGGACATCAACCCTGCGATCTCTTCCAGGGCCGTCCGGATCTGCCCCACGGCCTGATCGATCCTGACAACCACCCCACCAACGTCTTCTATCTCACTTTTCGCGTTCTTCTGATCCTGGGAGATCGCGTTTGAACCTTCCTTGATCGTCATGGAGCTTGACTGAAGCGAGTTCATCGCATTCATGATCTCCCGTCCCCCGTTTGAGAGTTCCGCTGTAGATGCGGTGATCTCTTGAAACGCATCAGAAACGGTGCGTATCTCATCAACGATCTGCCGCATTCTGGTACCGGTTGTCGGTTTGGACATTGGCGATTTGCATGGGCTTCTGCCGGCGCATGACCACGCCAGTGGCCAGCCCCAGGCAGGCGGCCTGAAGGTCGTCGCGCGCCATCAGCGACAGCGCGTCGAAAATCACTTCGGGAAAGCGCAGGGGCCAGTCCGGCGTTTGGTCCCGCCATTCGACCAGCGCCTTGCGGACGGGCGCGCGCAGCTTGCGGCGGGTTTTCGCGCCGCTCTTAGAAAACCAGACGTCCTGCTTGTCGAGTTCGGCAAGGTTTTCCGCAAACCGCTTTTCGACGGTTTCGTCGCCGGTCAGCGCCTGCGCGACGACCGCTACGGCCTGCGTGTCCGCGCCTTTGCCGGAAAGCGCGGCCATGATTTGCAGCGTCAGTTTTTTAAGGTCGTTCAGTTTGCTCCATTTCTGCTGGAGCGGGTCGTTCTTTTTGGCCATATCGAAATGGTTGGCGAGCAGGGCGGCAGGCCGTCCTCCGGCGCGCCGCATTTGAAAGGTAAATATTTTTGCAGAACAGCAAGGCTGCAACTGGCGTTTTTTTTACAAAAAACTCTTCGGCCTGACGTTGGCCGTCGAGACCGGGAATATCCGCTCCATTCAGGGAAAGCCGGAGGCAGGCATTCCCATAAAGCGCCCCCCGACCGCCTGCATAATTTTCCACATAGTCTGCTAAAAAGCCAGGTAGCAATGTTGGGTCACGATTAATTTAATTATATTTGCTTTTGGCAAATAAAAGCATATAATTGCGCGCGCATGATCGCCTTAATCGACTGCAATAGTTTCTACGCCGCCTGCGAGCGGGTTTTCGCGCCCGAACTCGAAGGCAAGCCCGTCGTCGTGCTTTCGAATAACGACGGCTGCATCGTGGCCCGCTCCGCCGAAGCCAAAGCCCTCGGCCTGCCGATGGGCGCGCCCTTGCACCAGTACCAGGACGAAATCCGGCGGGGCGGCGTCCGCGTGTTTTCGTCCAACTACAAGCTCTACGGCCAGCTTTCG
>CAZOUC010000661.1:0-1524 GCA_964582825.1 uncultured Enterobacteriaceae bacterium
TTTCTTTCTTTTCAAAGAAAAGCACACCTTCTCCGACTTCCTCTACTGGACCCTGGTGCTCGCGGTCCCGCTGGTCGCCGGCGTGGTCGACTATTTTCGCGAGCGTGACCTGCGTTGCTTCGGGCCCACGCGCGGCGCCGCGCAGCTCGAAGGCTCGAAGGCCTTTGCCAAGGACTTCCTGGCCCGCCACGGCATTCCGACGGCGGCGTACGCGAGCTTCACGGCGGTCGAACCGGCGCTGGCCTACCTGCACGAGCGCGGCGCGCCGATCGTCGTCAAGGCCGACGGCCTGGCGGCCGGCAAGGGCGTCATCCTGGCCGGCACCGTCGCCGAAGCCGAAGAGGCGGTGCGCGACATGCTCGCCGGCAACGCGTTCGGCGAGGCCGGCAGTCGCGTCGTGATCGAGGAGTTTCTCGAAGGCGAGGAAGCCAGCTTCATCGTGATGGTCGACGGCGAGCACGTGCTGCCGCTGGCGACCTCGCAGGACCACAAGGCCCGCGACGCCGGCGACCGCGGACCGAATACCGGCGGCATGGGCGCCTATTCGCCGGCACCGGTGGTCGATGCCGCGGCCCACGCGCGCATCATGGCCGAGGTCATCGAGCCGACGGTGGCCGGCATGGCCGCCGAGGGGCACCGCTACACGGGCTTTCTCTACGCCGGCCTGATGATGGCGCCGGATGGCACCCCCCGGGTGCTGGAGTACAACTGCCGTTTCGGCGACCCCGAAACACAGCCGATCATGATGCGCCTGCGCAGCGACCTCGTCGGCCTGTGCGAGGCGGCGCTCGACGGCCGGCTCGACGGCGAGCAGGCGGCCTGGGATCCACGCCCGGCGCTCGGCGTCGTACTGGCAGCGGGCGGCTATCCGGGCGACTACGCGAAGGGGCTGCCGATCGCCGGCCTCGACGACGGCGACGACGACACGGTCAAGGTGTTTCACGCCGGCACCCGTCTCGACGGCGGGCGGGTGGTGACCGCGGGCGGTCGCGTGCTGTGCGTGACCGCGCTCGGCGACACGGTCGCGGACGCGCAGGCGCGCGCCTACGCGCGCTGTCGCGGCCTGTGCTGGGACGACGTCTACTACCGGACCGACATCGGCTACCGCGCCGTGCGCCGCGAGCAGCAGGAATCCTGATTACGCCCCTTGCCCCGTCGGGCCTGGCGCGGTTAGCCTCGTCCCGACAACCGGCGGGCTCGAGACCCGCGCAGTACGGACACCGACGCATGCCCCAGCAACGCCGCTACTCCTTCGTCGACCAGGTGCTGATCGGCCTCGACCGCGCCCGGCAGACCGCCTCGGCACAGGCGCCGCGGCCGTCCCGACCGTCGCCGGCCAACGCGAGCGACGCCGTCGAGCTGGACGAAACGCAAACGCGCCACGTCGCCGGTCTGATGCGCATCAACCACACCGGCGAGGTCTGCGCCCAGGCCCTGTACCAGGGCCAGGCGATGACGGCGCAGCTCGGCGAGGTTCGGGAAAAGATGGAGCACGCGGCGGCGGAGGAAGTGGACCATCTGGCC
>CAZOUC010000662.1:0-1514 GCA_964582825.1 uncultured Enterobacteriaceae bacterium
GCCGATCCTCGCGAGATCCTGGAGATGGTCGGACTTGGAGCGGAGGCGAAGAAGCCCGCCGGCGCCTACTCGAAGGGCATGATGCAGCGTCTTGGGTTCGCGCGGTCGATGATCAACGACCCGGATATCTGGTTCCTCGACGAGCCCACGATGGGGCTCGATCCGACGACATCGAACAGCATCAAGGCGATCATCCGGCGCAGGCAGGAGCAGGGCACGACCATATTCCTCACCACGCACAACATGTTCGTCGCGGACGAGCTGTGCGATCGGGTCGCGTTCATCGTGGACGGAAGGATCGTCGCCACAGACACTCCCAAGAACCTCAAGCTCACCTACGGCAAGCCGAGCGTCGTCGTCGAGTACCGCGATGACGGCGCGCTGCGCGAGGCGAGCTTCGAGCTCGAAGGCCCTCGAAAGGCGGCGCTCCAGCGGTTCATCGGCGAGCCCGATATCGCGACGATTCACTCGGGCGAGCCCACGCTTGAGGAGATCTTCATCAGGGTCACCGGTCGCGGGCTCGAGTAGGAGGCGTCATGAAACGCATTGGTTCGCTCCTGAAGAAAGATCTGATCCTCGGTGTGAAGGACGTGTTCGTGATTCTCGAAGTCGTCTTCGCGGTCCTGCTACTCGTGCTTCTGCGGTTCCTCGTGCCGGAAGACATCGCGACCGAGGGACACGTCTTCGTCTACGACGAGACCGGTGTGCTGGAGACCTGGATCTCGTCGCTCGAGATCGACGTGGAAGTGCCGATGGGCGAGTTCTTCGTCGACAGCCGCGACGACGTGGTGGACGGGCTCGTGGACAATCAGTCCGCCCTCGGCCTGGTGATACGTTCGGCGGGGGACGACTCGGGCGCTCTCTACGACGTCGAGCTGCTCACGCAGCCGTACACGCAGCAGGCGACGATCGAATACATCCGTGTCGAACTCGAGGATGTGCTGTCGATCATCACGCCGCCCGCCGGTCGCTACCCGCCCGACGTCTACGACTCGCTGCGGGTGGAGGCGCTGCAGACGGGACTCCGTGACGAGATTCCCTTCAACAAGCGGCTCATGCCGGTCGTCCTGATGGTCATGGTCGGGGTCCTCGGGCTCTTCATCATGGTCTCGCTGCTCGGTCAGGAGCGCGCCGATCAGACGATCCGAGCGTTCCGCGTCTCGCCGGGAGGGATCTGGACGTTCATGGCGAGCAAGCACCTCACGGTGCTGCTCACCGGGCTCACGACGTTCAGTATTCTCTACCTGCCGATGCTGGGGACCGCCGGGTATCTTCCTTCATTGGTAATCATTCTCCTCACCATCGTGCTCGGCTCGTCGGTGGGCGCGATCCTCGCCGCCTACTTCGACAACCCGATGGCGTCGATCGGCTGGGTGCTGCTCCTGATGCTCGTCTTCAACCTGCCGACGATCTCGCTCTTCGCGCCGGTCTTCTCGCCCGGCTGGCTCCAGGTGATTCCCACCTACCACACGCTCTTCGGGCTGGACGCGGCGATGTTCCCGGACGACAACGGG
>CAZOUC010000663.1:0-1506 GCA_964582825.1 uncultured Enterobacteriaceae bacterium
CTTGGCCTCCTTGCGGTTGAACGCGAAGGGCAGGTCGCGGCCGTGTTCGCGGTACAGTGCGATCGCGGTCGCGCTGACCAGCGGAATGCCCTTGTAGGCCGGCCCGAACAGCATGTCGCAGCGCGCGCCCGACGCCTGCAGCGCGGCCGCGTAGCAGCTGCCGAGCCGGCTCAGCGCCGCGGCGGTGTTGAACAGGCCGGCGTTGAAGAAATAGGGGCTGACGCGACCGGACTTGAGCGTGAACTCGCCGAAGCGCAGCGCCTCGTGTTCGAGCGCCAGGGCGATGAAGTCGCGTTGGTGACGGTGCATGGACCTTCCGCTCGTGATTACTGCGCCCGATCGATTGCCTGCGCGGCGCGCCGCTCGGGTATCATAGCCCGATCGATTTTCGGAGTGCACACCAGCCTCGATGCGAGTGGTGAGTTTTTCTGCAGACGGTCTCCGGCAGGCCGCGCGCGAGGGCTTTTACGACTGGGCGCTGGACCAGGACGCGGACGTCATCTGCGTGCAGGACATGCGCTGCGAGGAACGCCAGCTGCCGGACAAGCCGTTCTTCCCCGACGGCTACCACGCCTACTTCCTCGATTCGCCCGACGGCGTGAACGGCGTCGGAATCTACACCCGCGCACTGCCCAAGGCGATCATGACCGGCCTCGGGCTCGGCCAGGCCGACATCGAGGCGCGCTACATCCAGGCCGATTTCGTCGACCTGAGCGTATGCAGCGTGCTGGCGCCATCGGCGGTGACCGACCAGCTCGAGAGCCGTGAGGCCTTCCTGCGCCAGCTGCGCCAGACCCTCGACAAGGTGCGCAACAAGCGGCGCCAGTACATCCTCTGCGGCAACTGGCAGGTGGCGCATAAAGACATCGACCGCCGTCAGGCGATGGAAGATCCGGAAGGCAGCGCCTGGTTCGACGGCCTGTTCGAGCTCGGCTACGTCGACGCCTTCCGCAGCGTGCGGGACGATGCAGACGAGTTCTCCTGGTGGCCGGACGGCCGCGATGGCGCGCAGGCTCTGCGTGCCGACCTGCAGATCGTCTCGGGGAGCCTGGCCGATCGCGTCGAGCACGGTGCCTACTACACCAGGCAGGCCTTCTCGACGCACGCGCCGCTGGTGCTGGACTACGACCTCGAGCTGAAAGGCGTCTGAGGCGACGGCCTACTGGGCCAGCGCCATCTTCTGGATCCGGCTGAGCTGCTCGCCGCCGCGGCGCGCCAGCGCCAGCATCGCCTCGAGCTCCTGCGGTGCGAACGGTTTGCCCTCCGCGGTGCCCTGCACTTCGACGAAGTCGCCGTGCTCGGTCAACACCACGTTCATGTCGGTCTCGGCTCCCGAGTCCTCGGCGTAGTCGAGGTCGAGCACCGCCTGGCCGGCGCAGACCCCGACCGACACGGCAGCGATCATGAAGCGCAGCGGGTCGTCCTTGAACAGCTTGCGCTCGCGGCCGACCGCCAGCGCATCCACGAGGGCCACGCAGGCGCCGCTGATCGCCGCGGTGCGGGTCC